>NZ_JBJLSF010000032.1:0-47729 GCF_050871885.1 Kineococcus aridisoli
GTCCCGGCCCCGCGGGGCCGGGACGGGCGCCGGCCGGTCAGCCCACGAGCAGGTCGGCCCAGACGGTCTTGCCCTCACCGCGCGGCGCGACCCACCAGCGCTGCGCGATGAGCTCGACGATGTGCATCCCGCGCCCGCCGGTGGCCTCCTCGCCGGACTCGCGCGGGCGGGGGTGCTGGGTGGACAGGTCCTCCACGCCGACGCACAGCAGAGACTCGCCGACCTCGTGGCGCAGCGTCAGCGCCGCGGGGCAGCCGGTGTGCACGAGGGCGTTGGTGACGAGCTCGGAGACGACGAGCTCGGCCGCGTCGACCGTCTCCGCGAGGTCCCAGGCGCCCAGCGTGTCGCGCAGGTGCTCGCGGGCGGCGCGCACGGCCCGCGCGTCGCTGGGCAGCTGCAGGCGCGTCTCGCGGGTGCCCGGCAGCGGTCCGGTGTAGTCGACGACGAGCAGGGCCGCGTCGTCGGAGCCCTGGCGCCTGGCGGGGTCGAGGACGGCGTCGGCGACGACGTCGGCGGGAGCGCCCGCGTGCCGCAGCAGCGTCCGCTCCAGCGCGTCCTCGCCGTCGTCGCTCTCGTCGTGCGGCCACTCCACCACCCCGTCGGTGTGCAGCAGCAGCCGCGCGGCGCCGTGCAGGCGGTGGCGGGCCTCGGGGAAGACCGCCTCCTCCTGCACGCCCAGCGGCGGCCCCGGGTCGACCTCCAGGGAGCGCGGGTGCCCGGGGGCGAACAGCAGGGGGGCGGGGTGGCCGGCGCTGGCGACGACGAGCTCGCCGGTCCCCTCGTCGAGGGCGACCAGGCAGCAGGTGGCGAACAGGTCCCCGTCGAAGCTCTGCATGAGGCGGTTGGTGCGCCCCAGCACCGCCGACGGCTCGTGGCCCTCGCTGACGTAGGCGCGCACCGCGGTGCGCACGCGCCCCATGAGGGCCGCGGCGGCGCTGTTGTGGCCCTGCACGTCGCCCATGACCAGCACGGTGGCGCGGTCGGTGACGACGGCGTCGAAGAAGTCGCCGCCGACGTCGGCGCCGTGGGTGCCGGGCAGGTAGCGCGAGGTCAGGCGCACGGCGTCGGTCTGGGGCAGGCGGTGCGGCAGCAGCGCCTGCTGCAGGGAGCGGGCCAGGTCGGCGGCCTGGCGGGCCTGGTGCAGCTGCTCCTCGCGGGCGGTGTCGCGGCGGGCGCGGCGCTCGCGGTCGAAGATGGCGACGACGAGGTCGGCGAGGTCGGCGAGGTCGGCGCGCCGGGCGTCGTCGAGCTCGCCCGGCTCGGAGTCGAAGACGCACAGCGTGCCGAGCGCGTGGCCGTCGGGGGTCAGCAGCGGTGCGGCCGCGTAGGCGCGCACCAGGCCCATGCGGCCGTCCACCCACGGGTTGGCGGCGAAGCGGACGTCGCGGCGGGCGTCGGCGGTGTGCACGGCCCCGCGCACGGCGACGGAGTAGGTGCACATGGAGTCCTCGCGGGCGCAGTCGGCCCGGTCGAAGCCCTCGCTGGCCAGCTGGCGCTGCAGGTGCTCGTCGATGATGTTGACGACGGCGTTGGGCAGCCCGGTCAGCCGGGTGGCCAGCCGCACCACCGCCTGCAGCTCGTGGGGCGGGGGCGCGGAGACGTCGACGTAGTCGCGCAGCACGGTCAGCCGGGCGCGCTCGGCCTGCTGGGGAGCCACCTCGGTGGTTCCTGCCGAGGCAGCAGTGTTCACTCCTCCAAGTTACGCCATGACTACGCTCTGTGTTCTAGAACGCGGGTTCAGCCGTCCGCGCCGGGGTGGCGGCGCCGCGCGCCGGAGGGGGCGGCGTTCCACACGGCGCTCACCAGGCGCCGCGGGGCCACGTCCAGCAGCGCCGAGACCGCCTTCCAGCGCCGGGTGGGCACGCTGACGGGGCGCCCGGCGAACATGTCGTCCAGGGCGGCGTCGACGACCTCGTCGATGTCCAGCCAGATGCGGCTGGACAGCGCCGAGCTGCCGCCCGAGCGCATCCCCGAGCGGGCGTGGAACTCCGTGCGCACGTAGCCGGGCTCGACGACGGTCGCGCCGACGCCGGTGCCGCGCAGCTCGCCGGCCAGGGTCTCGGTCAGGACGATGACGTAGGCCTTGGCCGCCGAGTAGTGCCCGCCGCCGGGCACGAGCCCGGCGACCGAGCCGACGTTGAGCACGTGCCCGTGCCCGCGGGCGACCATGGCCCCGGCCGCGGCCCGCGAGAGCACCAGCACCGCGCGGCACAGCACGTCGAACATGCGCTCGTGGTCGGCCAGGTCGCCGTCGCGGAAGCGCTGCTTGAGGCCGAACCCCGCGTTGTTGACCAGCACGTCGACGGGGCGGTCCGCGTCGGCGACCCGGTCGGCCACCCGCGCGACAGCGGCCCGGTCGGCGAGGTCGGCCGCGAGCACCTCGACCTGCACGCCGTGCGCCGCGCGCAGCTGCTCGGCGGTCCGCTCCAGCCGCTCGGCGTCGCGGGCCACGAGCACCAGGTCGTGCCCGCGCCGTGCCAGGGAGGTCGCGAACCCCGCTCCCAGGCCGGCGGTCGCCCCGGTCACGAGGGCGGTGGGTCGGCGCGTGCGCCGCGGCGCGGCGCCGGGGGCGTCGGGGGTGCTGGGAGTGCTCGTCACGAGGGGCGAGCCTACGGAACCCGGTCCGCCGCCCGGCCCACCGCCGCCCGGGCGGGGTTCCAGGCCCGCTGCGCCACCAGCGTGCCGAGCGCCGCGACCAGCACGGCGGCGGCGGCCAGCGACAGCGCCGCACGGGGTCCGGAGACGTCGAGCACGCCGCCGGCGACGGCGTTGCCGACGGCCGAGCCCGCGGTGATCGCGGTCGACAGCCACGCCTGCGCCTCCCCCAGGCGGTGGGCGGGGGTGAGCTGGTCGACGAGGCTCTGCGCGGCGATGAGGTTGGGGGAGATGGTCAGCCCGGTGAGGAAGAGCACCGGCACGAGCGCGAGCAGCGGGGCGTCCGCGCCGGCGAGCAGGGCGACGACCACGAGCAGCAGGCCGAAGGCGGTGAGCGTGACCAGCAGCCGGCGCCGGTCGGGGCTGCGCCAGTCGCGGCTGCCGTAGACCAGCCCGCCGACCGCGCTGCCGCCGGCGATGGGGGCGAACATCACGCCGAGGTCGTTGGCCGAGCCGATGAGGTGCTCGGCCAGCCCGGCCAGCGAGACGTCGACGATGCCGAAGCCGATGCTCATCGCGGCCATGACCGCCAGGAGCAGGACGAAGGCGGGGGAGTGCAGCAGCGCCGACGCGCCGCCGGTCCCGTCCCCGCCTGCGCCGTCGGCCCCGCCGTCGGCACCGGGACGCGAGCCCGGCCCGGAGCCGCGCCGGGCGCCGGGCGTGCGCGCGTAGGCCACCGTGCCGCCCACGAGCAGCACGACGGTGACCAGCAGCGGCAGCACCGGCACGTGCAGCAGCAGCAGGGCCGACAGCAGCAGCGGGCCGCCGACGAAGATCGACTCGACGGCGACCGCGTCCAGGGCGTAGCCGCGCCGGCGCCGGCGCTCGTCGGTGACCACCACGCGCCAGGTGGCGCGCATCGCCGGTGACAGCGGGGGGAAGAAGAGCCCGGCCACCAGGGCCAGCGCGGGCAGCACCGCCGCCGGCACCGCCTGCCAGGCCGTGGCCCCGGTGAGCAGCAGCAGCAGCCCGCCGCTGAGCGCGGCGATGGGCAGCAGCACGCGCGGCTGGCCGCGCCGGTCCATCGCCCGGCCCCAGAAGGGCGAGCCGATCGCCAGCCCGACGGCGAAGAGGCCGGTGACCAGGCCCGCCAGCGAGTAGGAGTCCCGCAGCTCGCGCACCAGCAGGACCAGGCCCAGCGGTGCCGTCGCGATGGGGACGCGCGCCACCACCGATGCGACGAAGGGACGTGCCACCAGCGGATCGCGCAGCAGCGCGAAGTACCCCGACATCCTCACCGTTCCTGACGGCGCCGCGACCGTGCAGGCGCTTTCCGGTACCCAGTCTTGCAGGTGCCGAGCTTGTCAGACGGGCCAGATGCGCGCGCAGTGGCCACCGGCGCGGCGGGCCGCCTCGAGGGCGGCGCCGGCCTGCTCGCGGGCCTGGCCCGCGCTGCGGGCCCGCTCGGGCGCCAGGCTCGCGCCGATGCTCAGCCGGACGCCGCGCTCCGGAGCGGTGGAGGGCGAGGACTCCACCGCCAGCAGCAGCGCGTCGGCCACCCGCTCGACGACGGCCTCGCAGCCGCCCGCGGGCAGCCCGGTCAGCAGCACGGCGAAGCGGTCGGCGGCCAGCGGGAACCAGCGGTCGTGCGAGCGGGCGGCGCGGCGGGCGCGGCGGACGACGGCCGCCGGGTCGGCGGTGGCGCCGGCCCGCGCGTCGAGGGCCACGAGCAGCAGCCCGGTCCCGGTGCCGCAGCGGCGGTCCTGGGCGAGGGCGTCGCCCAGCGCCGCGTCCAGCGCCGCGCCCGGCTGCTCGGAGAGCTGCTCGGCGGGCTGCTCGGCGGGCTGCTCGGCGGGCTGCTCGGCGGGCTGCTCGGCCGGCTCGTCGGTGGCCTCGCGGGCCGGGGCCGGGGCCGGGGCGGCGGGCGCGGCGGCGTCGAGCAGACCGCACAGGACGTCGACGACGAGGGAGCGCTCCTGGGAGACGACGACGTCGAGCAGGTCGGCTCCGCCGGTGCCGGGGGCGTCGGCGGCGGGGCGGGCGAGCACGAGGCCGGCGACGTGCGGGCCGAGCGCGGCGACCCCGGAGACGCCGTGCGCGCGCACGTGGCGCACCAGGCACGGTCCGGGGCTGCTCTCGGCCCGGGCCCGCAGGTGGTCGACCATCTCCGCCAGCAGTCGCCGCCCGACGCGGCGCACCGGCCGGCGGGCGGCGGCCAGGTCGAAGGGGGAGCCGGCCGGTGCGCAGGTGGCGCCGCGCTGCAGGCGCAGGCCCGCCCCGGGGCCGTCGGTGGCCGTGGGCCCGTCGGTGGCCGTGCCCAGCACGTGCTCCAGGGCGCCGGGGCGCCCGAACAGCCAGCCCTGGCCGAGGGTGGCGCCGAGGGCGAGGGCGGTCCGCGCGTGCTCCTCGGTCTCCACCCCCTCGGCGAGGACGGTGGTGCCGTCGCGCTCGGCGAGCGCGTCGAGCGCGGCCGCGACGGCGGCCAGGCGGGCACCGCCGGCCGGCAGCAGCCGCAGGTCCACCTTGACGACGTCCGGGCGCACCAGCGCCAGCAGCGCCAGCGCGGCCGGCGTGGCGCCGACGTCGTCGACGGCGACGCCCCAGCCGCGGTGGCGGGCCTGCGCGGCCAGGCGCAGCGCGTGCACCGGTCGGCGGACGAGCAGCTGCTCGGGCAGGTCCAGGACGACGGTGGCGCCGGTGGGCGGGTGGCCCGCCGCGCCGGCGCCGGCCTCGAGGGCCAGGACGTCGGGCGCGCAGTTGAGGAAGAGGGTCCAGCCGGTGCCGAGCCCGTGGCGGGCGGCGGCGCCCAGCGCCGCGCGGCGGCAGGCGGCGTCGAGCTCGGCGGCGCGGCCCAGGGAGCGGGCGGCCTCGAACAGCGGGTGCGGCAGGGCCAGCCCGCTGCCCTCGGGACCGCGGGCCAGGGCCTCCAGGCCGGCGGTCCGGCCGGTGCGCAGGTCGACGACGCGCTGGAAGTGCACGTCGGGTCCGCCGGCGTCGAGCAGCCGCTCCAGCGCCGGGGCAGGGGTGGGCGCCGGCGGGCGGGCGGTGCTCAGCGCGGTCACGCCTCCTGGATCGGCCGAACGGGTGGTGACCTTGAGCGCCCGGTGCCGGCCGTCCCGCAAGCGTTCGACATCGTCGAACGCTCGGCGTTGACGCGGCTGCGGGCCCCTCCTACGTTCCCCCTCGCGGCACCCGAGCCGTTCCACCGACTCAACGAGGAGTTCTGCATGTCCTCCAGCAGTTCCGCGACGTCCGCGCCACCGCGGCCTGCGGTGCGCCGGACCCCCACCCTGGCCGGCGAGCTGCTCGCCGAGTTCGCCGGCACCGCGATCCTCATCCTCTTCGGCGTGGGCGTCGTCGCCCAGGTCGTGGCCGGCCAGAACGGCGGCGACGACTCCATCCACTGGGCCTGGGGCCTCGGCGTGACCTTCGGCATCTACGTGGCGGGCCGCACCACCGGTGCCCACCTGAACCCCGCCGTGACCATCGCGCTGGCCGTCTTCAAGGGCTTCGCCTGGAAGAAGGTCCTGCCCTACTCGGTCGCCCAGTTCCTCGGCGCCTTCGTCGCCGCGCTGATCGTCCGCTGGACCTACGCCGACGCCATCGCCACGGTCGACCCGGGGACGACGTCCGCCACCCAGGGCATCTTCTCGACCCTGCCCGGTGAGGGCGTGAGCATCGGCACCGCGTTCCTCGACCAGGTCGTGGGCACCGCCATCCTCGTCTTCCTCATCTTCGCCATCACCGAGCTGAAGGCCACCCCGCCGGCGGCCAACCTGGCCCCCTTCATCATCGGCCTGGTCGTCGTCGGAATCGGCATGGCCTGGGGCAGCAACGCCGGGTACGCCATCAACCCCGCCCGCGACTTCGGTCCCCGGGTGGCCAGCTTCATCACCGGCTACTCCAGCGCGATGCGCGAACCGGTCGGCGGTGCCTTCTACTTCTGGGTGCCGATCGTGGCGCCCGTCCTGGGCGCCCTCGTCGGCGGTGCGCTGTACCGGGTGCTCGTGGAGCGGCACCTGCCCGAGCAGGACGAGCAGCCGGCCGGCCGCGTGCCGGCCGAGGACGACTGACCACCGACGTTCCCCGAAGCAGAGAGGCGCACAGCATGTCGAACGGAAACGGTCCCCAGTACGTCGGAGCGGTCGACCAGGGCACCACGTCCACCCGGTTCATGGTGTTCGACCACGGCGGCAACGAGGTCGCCAAGTACCAGCTCGAGCACACCCAGATCATGCCCAAGCCGGGCTGGGTCGAGCACGACCCGATCGAGATCTGGGAGCGCACCAGCTCCGTCATCCAGAGCGGCCTGCGCCAGGCGAACCTGGGGGCGGAGGACCTCGCGGCCCTCGGCATCACCAACCAGCGCGAGACGGCCGTGGTGTGGAACCGCCGCACCGGCCGCCCGTACTACAACGCGATCGTCTGGCAGGACACCCGCACCGACCGCCTCGCCGCGGCGCTGGACCGCGACGAGCGCGGGCAGAAGATCCGGCAGAAGACCGGCCTGCCGCCGGCGACGTACTTCTCCGGCGGCAAGGTGCAGTGGATCCTGGAGAACGTCCCCGGGGTGCGCGAGGCCGCCGAGCGCGGTGACGCCGTCTTCGGCAACACCGACTCCTGGCTCATCTGGCACCTGACCGGCGGTGTGCACGGCGGTGTCCACGTCACCGACGTCACCAACGCCAGCCGCACCATGCTCATGGACCTGGAGACGCTGGACTGGGACGACGAGCTGCTGGAGATCTTCGGCATCCCGCGCTCGATGCTGCCGGAGATCAAGCCCTCCTCGTACACGCCCGGGTACGGCACCACCCGGGCCGACGGTCCGCTCGGCGGCGAGGTCCCGCTGACCGGCATCCTCGGCGACCAGCAGTCCGCCATGGTCGGCCAGGTCTGCTTCGACCCGGGCATGGCCAAGAACACCTACGGCACCGGCAACTTCATGCTGCTGAACACCGGCACCGAGCTGGTGCGCTCCAAGGCCGGGCTGCTGTCGACGGTCTGCTACCAGTTCAACGACGACAAGCCCGTCTACGCCCTCGAGGGGTCGATCGCCGTCACCGGCTCGGCCGTGCAGTGGCTGCGCGACCAGCTCGGCATCATCTCCGGTGCGGCGGAGTCGGAGTCGCTGGCCCGCCAGGTGTCCGACTCCGGCGGCTGCTACTTCGTGCCGGCGTTCTCGGGGCTGTTCGCGCCGTACTGGCGCTCCGACGCCCGCGGCGCCATCGTCGGGCTGTCGCGCTACAACACCAACGCCCACATCGCCCGGGCGACGCTGGAGTCGATCTGCTACCAGAGCCGCGACGTCACCGAGGCGATGACCGAGGACTCCGGCGTCCAGGTCGAGGTCCTCAAGGTCGACGGCGGCATCACCGCCAACCAGCTGTGCATGCAGCTGCAGGCCGACGTCCTCGGCGTCCCGGTCTCCAAGCCGGTCGTCGCCGAGACCACCGCGCTGGGCGCCGCCTACGCCGCGGGCCTGGCCGTCGGGTTCTGGCAGAACCTCGACGAGCTGCGCGAGAACTGGAACGAGGGCGCGCGCTGGGAGCCCACCTGGGACGACACCCAGCGCGCCGACGGGTACGCGGGCTGGAAGAAGGCAGTCCAGCGGACCCTGGACTGGGTGGACGTCGACTGACGGCCCCCGCGGCCCCACGAGCACGCCGGGCGCGCGCCGCGCGCGCCCGGCGCGCACCATGGACGGACCACCGGCGAGTCCGGCCGGCGAGTCCGACCGGTACGAGCACGGAACACGAAGACGGCTGAGGAGCAGGACGTGGAGATCAAGGCACTGTCGTCGCAGGCACGGGCGGACGCGCTGCGCGAGATGGCGGAAGGTGAGCTCGACGTCCTCGTCGTCGGCGGCGGTGTCGTCGGGACGGGGGCGGCGCTGGACGCGGTGACCCGGGGTCTGCGGACCGCGCTGGTCGAGGCGCGCGACTGGGCGTCGGGGACGTCGAGCCGCTCCTCCAAGCTTGTCCACGGCGGCCTGCGCTACCTGGAGATGCTCGACTTCGCCCTCGTCCACGAGGCGCTGTCCGAGCGCGGACTGCTGCGCAACAAGCTGGCCCCGCACCTGGTGAAGCCGGTGCCGTTCCTGTACCCGCTCTCCAAGCGGTTCACCGAGCGCCCCTACGTCGGCTCCGGTGTCGCGCTGTACGACGCCATGGCGCTCTCGGGCGGCAACAACAAGGGCTTCCCGCTGCACCGCCACCTGACGCGCAAGGGGGTGCAGCGCGAGGCCCCCGGCATCCGCCGCGACGCGATGGTCGGCGCCATCCAGTACTACGACGGGCAGGTCGACGACGCCCGGCACACGATGACGATCGCGCGCACCGCCGCCACCTACGGCGCGCTCGTCGCCAACCGCACCCGCGTCAAGGAGTTCCTGCGCGAGGGGGAGCGCGTGGTGGGGGCGGTCCTGGTCGACCTGGAGTCCGGCACCGAGATCCGCGTCCGCAGCAAGCAGGTCATCAACGCGACCGGTGTGTGGACCGACGAGACGCAGGCCCTGGTCAACGCCCGCGGGCAGTTCAAGGTGCGCGCCTCCAAGGGCATCCACCTCGTCGTGCCGCGCGACCGCATCCAGTCCCGCACCGGGGTCATCCTGCGCACCGAGAAGTCGGTGCTGTTCATCATCCCGTGGGGCCGGCACTGGATCATCGGCACCACCGACACCGAGTGGGAGCTGGACAAGGCCCACCCGGCCGCGACGAGCGCCGACATCGACTACGTGCTCGAGCACGCGAACTCGGTGCTGAAGTCCCCGCTGACCCGCGAGGACGTCGAGGGCGTCTACGCCGGGCTGCGCCCGCTGCTGTCGGGGGAGTCGGAGTCCACCTCCAAGCTCTCGCGCGAGCACGTCGTCGGCCACCCCGTGCCCGGTCTGGTCGTCGTCGCCGGCGGCAAGTACACGACGTACCGCGTCATGGCCAAGGACGCCGTGGACGTCGCCGTCGACGGCCTGGACGGCAAGGTGCCGGAGTCCACGACGCAGGACGTCCCGCTCGTGGGCGCCGAGGGGTACCACGCGCTGTGGAACCAGCGCCACGTGCTGGCGGCCAGGGCCGGCATCCACGTCGACCACGTCGAGCACCTGCTCAACCGCTACGGCTCGGCGGTCGACGAGGTCCTCGCGCTCATCGCCGCCGACCCCTCGCTCGGCGAGGTGCTGCCGCACGCGGACGACTACCTCAAGGCGGAGGTCGTCTACGCGGCCACCCACGAGGGCGCCCGCCACCTCGACGACGTCCTCGCCCGCCGCACCCGCATCTCCATCGAGACCTACGACCGCGGCACCGAGAGCGCCGAGCTCGTGGCCGAGCTCGTGGGCGGGGCGCTGGGCTGGGACGCCGAGCGCCGCGCCACCGAGGTCAAGACCTACCTGGAGCGCGTGGCCGCCGAGCGCGCCTCGCAGGAGCAGCCCGACGACGCCTCCGCCGACGCCGTGCGGCTGCAGGCCCCGGAGATCGTCCCGGTCTGAGCGGTCGGCCGCCCGGCCCCGCCGGCCACCCCGCGGGGTGGCCGGCGGGGCGCCGCCTCAGATGGGGTCGACCAGGCGGCGCAGGAACCGGCGGGTGCGCTCCTCGCGCGGGTCCTCCAGCACGGCCGCGGGCGGGCCCTGCTCGACGATGACGCCGCCGTCGAGGAAGAGGACCTGGTCGGCCACCCGCCGCGCGAAGCGCATCTCGTGGGTGACCACGACCATCGTCCAGCCCTGGTCGGCCAGGTCCTTCATCACCGCCAGCACCTCGCCGACCAGCTCGGGGTCGAGCGCGGAGGTCGGCTCGTCGAAGAGCACGATCTGCGGGCGGATCGCCAGGGCGCGGGCGATGCCCACCCGCTGCTGCTGGCCGCCGGACAGCTGGGAGGGGTGCTGCTCGGCCTTCTCGGCCAGCCCCACCCGCTCCAGCAGCACCATCGCGTCGGCGCGCGCCTGCTCGCGCGGGCGGCCCTGCACGACGACGGGCCCCTCCATGACGTTGGCCAGCACGCTCAGGTGCGGGAAGAGGTTGTGGCTCTGGAAGACCATGCCGCTCTGGGCGCGCAACCGGGTCGCGGCCCGCTGCAGGGCCCGCCCGCGCAGCGCGGGGGAGAACTCGACGGCGACGTCCCCGATGCGCACGGTGCCCGCGTCGGGCACCTCCAGGGCGTTGAGGGAGCGCAGCACCGTCGTCTTGCCGGAGCCGGAGGGGCCGATGAGGACGGTGACCGTCCCCGCGGCCGCGCTCGCGTCGATGCCCCGCAGCACCTCGTGGTCCCCGAAGGACTTGCGCAGCCCGCGGACCTCCAGCAGCGCCTCGCCGCTCACCCCGTCCACCCCGCTCACCGGGCCACGTGCTTGTTCAGGCGCGTCTCCGCGCGGGTCTGGGCGAAGGACAGCACGAGGCAGACCACCCAGTAGTAGACCGCCGCGACGCCGTAGAGGGCGAAGAACTCGTAGGTGGGCGCCGCGATCTCCGACGCCTTCCGCAGCAGCTCGACCACCTGGATGCTCGAGGCCAGCGAGGTGTCCTTGACCAGCGAGATGAGCGTGTTCGACAGCGGCGGCACCGCGACCCGCGCGGCCTGCGGCAGCACGATGCGGCGCATCGTCGTCGCGTAGCCCATGCCGATCGTCAGCGCGGCCTCGGTCTGACCCCGGGGCACCGCGAGGATCGCCGAGCGGATGACCTCGGAGGCGTAGCCGCCCACGTTGAGGCTGAAGGCGACGACCGCGCTGGGGAACGGGTCCCACGTGGCCCCGAACTCCGGCAGGGCGTAGTAGATGAGGAACAGCTGCACCAGCAGCGGCGTCCCGCGGATGATCGAGACGTAGAAGCGGGCGACCGCCCGCAGGACGCCGATGCTGGACAGCCGCATGAGGGCGACCAGGAGCGCCAGGACCAGGCCGAGCGCGAAGCTGGCGGCCGTCAGCGGGATGGTGCCCCGCACCGTCCCGCTGAGCAGCGGGCCCAGCGAGTCCAGCACCAGCTGCCAGGTGCCCTGGTCCACGCGCCGCCCCCCTCGCCCTCAGCCGTGCCCGGTCGTGCTCAGCCGGCGGCCGGGCCGGAGACGTCCTGGCCGAACCACGTGGTGGAGATCTCCGCCAGGGTGCCGTCGGCGCGCAGCGCGTCGAGGGCCTCGCTGACCTGCTGGGCGGTCTCCGCCTCGTCCTTGCGGAAGACGAAGCCCTGCTCGGTGGTGTCCGGGGTGGTCGCGGCGATCTTGATGCCGGTGTCGCCGGAGGTCTTCAGGTAGTCCAGGACGGCGAGGTTGTCGTTGATCGTGACGTCGACGCGGCCCTGCTTGAGCAGGGTGACGGCCTGGGTGAGGCCCTCGACGCCCTCGACGGTCGCGCCGGCCTCGGTGGCCGTCTGCGCCCAGTTGCTCGTCGTGGACTGCGCGGACCTCTTGCCCGCCACGTCCGCCAGCGAGGTCACCGACGTGTCGTCGGCGCGGGTCACCACGACACCGGTGGAGACGGTGTACGGGGTGGAGAAGGCGTACTTGGCCTGGCGCTCGGCGGTGATGGAGACCTGGTTGGCGATGCCGTCGTAGCGCTCGGCCTCCATCCCGGCGAACAGCGAGTCCCAGTTGTTCTCGGAGAACTCCACGTCGCGGCCCAGCTGCTCGCCGACGGCCTTGGCGACGTCGATGTCGTAGCCGACGAGCTCGTTGGTCTTCTCGTCGTGGTAGCTGAAGGGCGCGTAGGTGCCCTCGGTCCCGAAGGTCAGCGCCTCCTGGGAGGAGCCCGAGGACCCCGAGCCCTCCGTGCTGGTGTCGCCGCCGCCGCAGGCGGCGAGGAGGCCGGTGAGGGCGAGTGCGCTGACGGTGCCGAGGGTCCTGCGACGCATGGGGCGTGTCCTCCTGGGGGTGGGCGCCCACCGTGGGCGCACCTGAAGGTGCAGCAGCAACCTAGGGGCTGTCCATTCCCGCCGCGCGTCGCGGATCCGCGGCGGGCACCCCGGCCGTGCTCACACCTGCGGGATGCGGCCCAGCCCGTCGGCGACCGGCACCGCCGCCAGCAGCCGCCGCGTGGAGGGCGAGCGCGGCTGCTGCCACAGCTGCTCGGTGGGGCCCTCCTCCACCACGCGGCCGCTGTCCATGACGACGACGCGGTCGGCGACGAGCCGCACGACGGACAGGTCGTGGCTGATGAAGAGCAGCGAGGCCCCCGAGGCGAGCGCGACCCGCCGCAGCAGGGTGGCGACCTGCGCCTGCAGGGAGGCGTCGAGGGAGGCGATGGGCTCGTCGCCGATGAGCAGGTCGGGACCGGTGGCCATCGCCCGCGCGATCGCGATGCGCTGGCGCTGGCCGCCGGAGAACTCGTGCGGGTAGCGCCGGGCCGCGTCCGCGGGCAGCCCCACCTGCTCCAGGAGCTCGGCGGCGGAGGGCGCGGTGCCGGGGTGGGCGGCGCGCCCGTCCTCCAGCTGCGAGCCCACGCGCCGGCGCGGGTTGAGCGAGGCGTAGGGGTTCTGGAAGACCATCTGCAGCCGCACCAGCGGCCGCGGTCGCCGGCGCAGCCCGTTGCGCTCGACCGGGACGCCGTCGAAGACCGCCCGCCCGGAGGTCAGCGGCACCAGCCCGGTCGCGACCTTCGCCAGCGTCGACTTCCCGCAGCCGGAGGGGCCGACGAGGCCGACGACCTCGCCGGCGGCCACGTGCACGCTCGCGCCGTCCAGGGCCCGCACCCGGCGGGCACCGCGCCCGTGCTCGACGACGACGTCCTCCAGCAGCAGCTCACCGGGCACCGTCGGGCCTCCTCGCGCGGTCGGGCAGCGCCTCGACGAGCGAGCGCGTGTAGGGGTGCTGCGGGGTGCGGATCACGTCGCGGCGCGGGCCGTGCTCGACGACCGCGCCGGTGCGCATGACCGCGATCGTGTCGGCCAGCGAGGACATCACCGCCAGGTCGTGGGTGACGAGCAGGACGGCGAGGTCCAGCTCCTCGCACAGCTGCCGCAGCAGCCGCATGATCCCCGCCTGCACGGTCACGTCCAGCGCCGTCGTCGGCTCGTCGGCCACCAGCACCCGCGGCCGGCAGGCGATGGCGATCGCGATGGCGATGCGCTGCAGCTGGCCGCCGGAGAACTCGTGCGGGTAGCGGCGCAGCGCCTGCTCGGGCGAGGGCACCCGCACCTGCTCCAGCACCTCCAGCGCGCGGGCGCGCGCCTGGCGCCGGGACAGCCGCAGGTGGTGGCGCACGTGGTCGGTCAGCTGGCCGCCGATCGAGAGCATGGGGTGCAGGCTGGCCGTGGGGTCCTGGAAGACCATGGCCAGCTCCTTGCCGCGCAGCGCGTTGTGCGCGCGGGCGCCCAGCCCGACCAGCTCGCGCCCGCCGTAGCGGATCGACCCGCTCAGGCACGCGCCCTGCGGCGGCAGGCCCAGCACGGCCATCCCGGTGAGCGTCTTGCCCGAGCCGCTCTCCCCGGCCAGTCCGGTGACCTGCCCGGCGGGCACGTCCAGGTCCACCCCGTCCAGCAGCCGTCGCCCGCCCAGCTCCAGGACCAGGCCGCGGACCGCCAGCCCGCCGCCCCCGCCGCCGGCCCCGCCCGTGCCGGTGGTGGCGCTCGGCCCGGTGGTGGCGCTCGGCCCGGTGGTGGTGGCGGTGGGGGAGTCCTCGTGCGTGCTCACAGCGCCCTGCTCCCGACGGCCTGCTGGGTGCGCGGGTCCAGCGCGTCCCGCAGCGCGTCACCGATGAAGTTGAAGGCCAGGACGATGCTGACGATCGCCAGGCCGGGGAAGGCGGCCACCCACCAGGCGGTGAAGTTCTGCACCCCGTCGGAGACCATGAGCCCCCACTCGGGCGTGGGCGGCACGGTGCCCAGCCCGAGGAACGACAGCCCCGACAGCAGCAGCACGGCGTTGCCGAAGTCCAGGGTGGCGAGCACGAGCACCGGGCCGGTGACGTTGGGGACGACGTCGCGGCGCAGCGAGGTGAACCAGCCGATGCCCATGAGGCGGCCGGCGACCACGAACTCCCGGTCGCGGGCGCCCAGGACCAGCGAGCGCGTCACGCGGGCGTACTGCGGCCAGGTGACGACGAGCATCGCGACGACGGCGTGGGTCAGGCTCGGCCCGAGCGCCGCCGCGACCCCCATCGCCAGGATGATCGTCGGGAAGGCGAGGACGAGGTCGGCCAGGCGCATGAGCACCTCGTCGACGACGCCGCCCAGCAGCCCGGCCACCGCGCCGACGAAGGAGCCCAGCAGCATCGAGAGCACGACCAGCAGCAGCGAGAGCGGGATCGACACGCGGGCCCCGGCCACGACCCGGGCGAACACGTCGCGCCCGAGGCTGTCGGTGCCGAACCAGTGCTCCCCGGAGACGGGGGCCAGCCGGTCGGGCGACTGCGCCAGCGGGTCCTGCACCGGCAGCAGCGGGCCCAGGAGCACGACGAGCAGCCAGGCGAGCGCGATCACGACGCCGACGGCGGTCAGCGGCGAGCGCGGCCGCAGCGAGCGCCGCAGCCGGCCGGGGCGGGCCGGCGGGGCGGCCGGGGCGGGCCGCGCGGGCGTGGTGGCGCTCACCGGCGGCGCACCCGCGGGTCGACCAGGGCGGTCAGCACGTCGACCGCGAAGTTGATGCTGATGTAGGTGACGCCCACGACGAGTCCCACTCCCATGACGGCCTGCAGGTCCAGCCGGGTGGCGGACTGGTAGGCGTACTGGCCCAGCCCGTGCCAGGCGAACACGGCCTCGGTGAGCACCGAGCCCGACAGCAGCGAGCCGAAGCTGAGGCCGACGACGGTCAGGATCGGCACCAGCGCGGCGCGCAGGACGTAGCGCAGGACGACCGTGCGGGCCGGCAGCCCCTTGGCGCGCGCGGCGGTGACGTGCTCGGCGGACAGCACGTCGAGCACCGCCGAGCGCGAGAAGCGGGCCAGCAGCCCGACCGCGTACAGGGTCAGCACGATGCCGGGCAGCAGCAGGTGCGCGACCGCGTCGGTGAACGCGGCGGTGTCCCCGGCCAGCAGGCTGTCCACGGTCAGCAGCCCGGTGACCTCCGGCGGTGGTGCCGTCCGCGCGTCCAGGCGCCCCGAGCCGGGGAACCAGCCCAGCCGGTAGAAGCCGACGTAGAAGAGGATGAGCGCCAGCCAGAACGTCGGGGTGGAGATGCCGACGAGGCTGAGGACGCGCACGACGCCGTCGACCGGGCGGTGGTGGCGCAGCGCCGCGAGCAGGCCGGCGCCGACGCCCAGGAGGACGGAGACGACGAGCACGAACAGCGCCAGCTCCAGCGTGGCGGGGACCGCGTCGCGCAGGTCCTCCAGCACCGGCCGGCGGGTCTGCGCGGACGTGCCGAGGTCGAAGTGGACCAGCCGCTGCAGGTACAGCAGGTACTGCACCGGCAGCGGGCGGTCCAGGCCCAGTTCGCTGCGGAACCGGGCGACGACCTCGGGGTCGGCGGCGGCCTGGTCGCCGAGCACGGCGGCGACCGGGTCCGCCGGCACGAGGGTGGTGAGCACGAAGGTCACCAGCGTGACGCCCCACACCAGCAGCAGGCTGACGAGGAACCGGATCCCCAGGTAGCGCAGCAGCGGGTGGCCGCCGCGCGCGGGGGCGGCCGTCTCAGGAGAGGGCGGCAAGGTCCAGGGTCCAGATCGGGTTGAGCGCGACGTCGCGCAGGTCGGCGGAGGTGACGACGTTCTGCGCCGGCTGCACGATCGGCACGAACGGGCCGTCGACGTTCATCTGCCGCTGCAGCTCCTGGTAGGCCGCGTCGCGCGCGTCGGGGCCGGAGGCGGCGCGCGCCGCCTCGACCAGCGGCATCACCTTCGCGGCCGTGGGCGACTGCGGCGTCCAGCCCGCCCGCAGACCGACGTTCTCGCCGGGGGTGAAGGCCAGGTAGTTCGAGGGGTCCGGGAAGTCGGGGCCCCAGTAGGCCAGGCCGGCCTGGAACCGGCCGCTGCGGAAGGAGTCCAGCGACGTCGCCGACGGCTTGGGAGCCAGGGTGATCGTGATGCCCACCGCCTGCAGCTGCGACTGGACGGCCTGCGCGAGCAGCTGCAGCTGCACGCCGCTGACCGCGACGTCGTTGGAGAAGAGGAACTCGACCGGCTCCCCGGCGTAGCCGGACTGCGCGAGCAGCTGCTTCGCGGCGGCCACGTCGTGGGAGTTCGACGGGTCGGACTCCAGGTGCCCGACGAACTGCGAGGGGACGACACCGCCGGGCTGCACCGAGCCCTCGCCGGTCAGCTCCAGCAGCGCGTCGTAGTCCAGCGCCCTGCGCACGGCCTGCACGAACAGCGGGTCGGCCGCGGGACCGCCGTGGGCGGGGTCGGTGTTGAACCAGGCGAAGATCATGTAGGACGACGCGGTGCTCACGACGGCGGTGCGGCCGCCGTCGAGGCCGTCCACCTCGTCGGCGGACAGGTCGGTGACGATCTGCGCGGTGCCGGACTGCACGTTGATCTTCTGGGTCGCCGGCTGGACGTTCTCCAGCACGACGCGGCCGAACGCGGGCGCACCGCCGCCGTAGGAGGGGTTCTGCTCCAGCACGACCTGGCTGGTCACCTGCAGGGTGTCGAGCCGGTACGGGCCCGACCCGGCGGAGGTGGAGTTCAGGAAGGTCTCCGCGGCGTCGTCCGGGCCCGTCGTCCCGCCGTTGGCCTGCACGAGCTCGGAGTCCAGGATGCCCAGCGAGGGGTTCGGCAGGATGTAGGGCAGCGCCGGGTTCGGCGTCTCGCTGGTCAGCGTGACCGTCCTGTCGTCGACCTTGGCGACGGTGACGCCGTCGAGCAGGAAGCTCGGGTTGCCCTTGACGCCCTGCACGCGCTGGTAGGAGAAGACGATGTCGTCGGCGTCCACGGCGGAGCCGTCGGCGAACAGGTGCTCGCCCTCGACCGTCAGCGTCAGCACGCGCTGGTCGTCGGAGAGGGTGTACGTGCACACCTGCGCCACGGGTTCGCTGACGTCGGAACCGGTGTAGGTGAGCGCGGTCTCGTACAGCTGCTTGTTGAGCATCGCCCCCGTCAGCTCGAACGAGCGGGCCGGGTCGGCGGTCTTGAGGTCGAAGGCGTTGTCCACCACGAGCGAGCCGCCACCCCCGGGACCGCCGGAGCCCTCGGACTCCGGCCCGGAGTCGGAGCTGCAGCCCGCGACGGCCACCGCGGTCGTCGCGAGCCCTGCTGCGGAGAGGAAGTGGCGACGCCGCATGGGGAGACAGCTCCTGAGGTCGGGCGGACAGGCGGAGCCCGATTGTGCACCCCTCAGGTTTCCTGGAGGTTTCTCCCGCCCGTTGCGGACCCCGGCGTGTCGCGCAGGGCCAGCAGCAGCGGGCGCAGCGCGTCCGCCGTCCCCTCGGCACCGGGACCGAGCACCACGTCGTCGAGGTCGTCGGCGACCGTCCGCCCGGGGACGGCCCGCGGAACCCCCAGCGCGGGCAGCCCACCGCCGACGCGGTGGAAGCCCGCCAGGTGCACCGACAGGTCCTCCACCGGCGCCGACGGCCCGCTCGCGGCGGTCTGGACGCGCCCCAGCAGCTCGGCCAGCTCGACGCCGCGCAGCAGCAGGGCGGTGGCGGGTTCCGCGTCGAGGCGCTCGGCGAGGGCGTACACGACGGCGGCGGCGTGCTTGCACGGTTCGGCGTCGTCGGGGCAGCTGCAGTCGTAGGCGACCTCGGCGTCCGCCGGCAGCAGCTCGACGCCGATGCCGGCGAGCAGGTCGACCAGGCCGGGCGGCACGTCCCCGGCGAACAGCGGGGCCAGCAGCAGCGGGTTCTCGACGACGACCGCGACGACGGCCTCGACCTCCGTGGCGCTCCAGCGGCGGACGCCGATCTCGACGAGGTAGGGGCGCGGTCGCGAACCCTGCACCCGCGCACCCACCGCCCCCGGGCGCGGGCGCAGCTCGACGACCTGGCCGGCGCGCGCGTACGCCCGCCCGCGCTCCAGCCGGCCCGGGCTGCCCGTGGCCTCCAGGTGCGCGGTGAAGCGCTGCGACCACCACGTCTGCGCGATCGCGCCGCGCCGCGAGCGCAGCCGCTCCCCGCGCCCCGGCCGCCGCCGCCCGTACCCCTCGAAGGCCACGTCAGTCCCCCACCGCGTCGGCGCCGAGGCTGAGCAGCTCGCGCAGCGCGTCCCCGTCGAGCTCGGTGATCCACCCCTCGCCGCTGCCGACGACGGCGCCGGCGAGGTCGCGCTTGCGCTGCACGAGGGCGTCGACGCGCTCCTCGACGGTGCCGGCGCTGACGAGCTTGCGCACCTGCACCCGCCGCTGCTGGCCGATGCGGTAGGCGCGGTCGGTGGCCTGGTCCTCCACGGCGGGGTTCCACCAGCGGTCCACGTGCACGACGTGGTTGGCGGCCGTCAGGTTCAGCCCCGTGCCGCCGGCCCTGAGCGAGAGCAGCAGGACGCCGTGCCCGTCCGCCTCGGAGAACTCCGCCACCATCGCGTCGCGCTGCCGGCGCGGCACGCCGCCGTGCAGGAACGGCACGGGTTCCCCGGTGCGCTCGGCCAGGTGCGGGGCGAGCATGTGCCCGAACTCCGCGAACTGGGTGAAGCACAGCACCTTCTCGCCCTCGGCGCGGGCGCTGGTGACGATGTCGTCGAGCAGTTCCAGCTTGCCCGAGCGGTGCCGGCCGCGGTGCAGCACGCCGGAGGCGTCGCCGAGGTAGTGGGCGGGGTGGTTGCAGACCTGCTTGAGGCGCGTC
The DNA here is from genome assembly GCF_050871885.1 of Kineococcus aridisoli. Lineage (NCBI taxonomy): Bacteria > Bacillati > Actinomycetota > Actinomycetes > Kineosporiales > Kineosporiaceae > Kineococcus > Kineococcus aridisoli. Next base: position 19,231 of record NZ_JBJLSF010000032.1, read on the forward strand.
AGCGCCGCGAGCACCAGGCCCTTGCGCGAGACGCCCTCCACCTCCGGGTCGGCCAGGCGGCGCACGAGCTCGTCGACGACGGCCCGGTACAGCCCGGCCTGCTCGGGGGTGAGGTTCGCGCGCACCGTCATCTCGATCTTCTCGGGCAGGTCGCCGGCCACGGCGGGGTCGGTCTTGACCCGCCGCAGCACGAAGGGGCGCGTGACGACGGCCAGCCGGCGGGCGGGTCCCTGCTGCCCCAGCTTCTCGATCGGCACCGCGAAGGTGTCGCGGAAGTGCGCGGCCGAGCCCAGCAACCCGGGGTTGGTGGCGTCCAGCACCGCGCGCAGGTCCTCCAGCCGGTTCTCCACCGGGGTCCCGGTGAGCGCCACCCGGTGCTGCGCCGGCAGCGCCCGCACCGCCCGCGCCGCGCGGGTCGCGGCGTTCTTGACGTGCTGGGCCTCGTCGAGGGCGACCCGCCGCCAGGGCACCCGGGCGAGGTCGGCGGCGTCGCGCACCAGCAACCCGTAGGTGGTGACGACGAGGTCGTGCCCGGCGGCCACCGCCGCCAGGTCCGCGCCCCGGGGACGAGCCGGACCGTGCTGGACGTGCACCCGCAGGCCCGGTGCGAAGCGGGCGGCCTCCGCCTGCCAGTTGCCCACGACCGACATCGGGCACACCAGCAGCGTCGGCCCGCCGCCGGGGACCCGCGCGTCCCCGTCCCGCGCGTCCCCGTCCCGCGCCTGCTCGTCCTGCGCGTGCTCGTGCACCAGCAGCGCCAGCAGCTGCAGCGTCTTGCCCAGGCCCATGTCGTCGGCGAGCACCGCGCCCAGCCCCAGCCGCGACATGGTGGCCAGCCAGGTCAGCCCCCGGCGCTGGTACGGGCGCAGCACGGCCCGCAACCCCGGCGGGTCCGCCAGCTCCGGCAGCCGCTCGGCCGCCCGCCCGGACAGCACGTCGCCCAGGACGCCGCGCGCGTCGACGGAGGTGACGGGCGCGGGCAGGTCGCGGCCGGCGCCGACGAGGGCGAGCACGTCGCGCACCGGCGCGGAGCCGCTGCCGCGGGTGCGCAGGAACCGCGCGCTGCGGCGCAGGTCCTCCAGGTCCACCTGCACCCACTCGCCGCGGAAGCGCACCAGGGAGCTCTTCGCGGCGGCCAGGTCCAGCAGCTCGGCCTCGCTCAGCGGCGTCCCGCCCAGGGCCGCCTGCCAGCGGAAGTCGACGAGGTCGTCCTTGCGCAGCTGCGGGTCGGTGACCGCGCCGGGCTGGGCCGCGGAGGCCTCCAGGGACAACGAGACCGCCTTGCGGGTCCAGCGCCGCGGCAGCTGCAGCGCGATGCCCGCGGCCGCCAGCCGGGGGCCGCCGCGCTCGACGAGGTCCAGCAGCTCCTCCACGCCCAGCTCGACGCCCGCGGCGGAGGCGGCGTCGGCGCCCGGGCCGGTCAGCAGCCGGCGCAGCGGCGGGTGGGCCGCGCCGGCGCGCGCGGCACCGGACAGCAGCAGGAGCAGCGGGTCCTCGTCGCCGGCGGAGCGCCCGCCCTCGGCGCGCGCCTGCGCGAGGTCCAGCACGAGGCTGGGCTCGTCCAGCGGGCGCAGCCTCAGCTGCAACCGCCAGGTCTCCTCGGCGCCGTCCTGCTGCCACGCACCGGGTTCGACGACGCGCAGCAGCACGTCGCAGCCGCTGTCCTGGCCGCTGCGCTGCCACTCGCGCACCCGGCGCACCAGCGCCTGCGCGCTGCCGGGTGCCCGCACCGGCTCCCCGGTGCGCAGCGCCAGCAGCCACTGGCGCACCGCCGGGGCGGCGGGCAGCGGCCCGGCGGCCACGTGCGCGGTGCGCTGCGCGGCGAGCACGTCGGTGACGACGGCGCAGACGTCGTCGACCAGCGCCGCGGCCGTCGGCGGCGCCGCTCCGGCCTGGGCGCGCAGCACCGGCGGGCAGACCTCGGCGAGCGCGGTGCGCCAGCGCTGCACGCGCCGGTCCGGCAGCGGCACCCAGCCCGCCAGCAGCTCCCCGTCGTGCACGGCGAGGTCGGGGACGACGTGCCCGGCGTCGACGGCGGTGCGCGCACCCGCCGCCACGTGCGCCAGCCAGCGCAGGCCGTCGCCGGCCACGGCGGCCGCGGGGCCGGCGACCTCGGCCAGCACGTCGACCGCCTGCCGGCCGTGCAGCTGCACGACCTCCAGGTCCACCGGCAGCAGCCGCCAGTCCTCGCGCGGGCGGGCGCCGGAGGCCGCCGGCCGGCCAGCGGCGGTGCACGGCAGCAGCACGCCCAGCGGGCCGCGGGGGCGGGTCAGCGCGCCGGCCAGGTGCGGTGCGGCCGGGGCGGCCGCCGCCAGCTGCGCGAGGTCGCCGGCGCGCGCGCCGCCGGGCCGCCGCCGCGGCACCTCCACCCACAGCGCCAGCGTCCGCGCGCGCGTCCAGAGACCGTGGACGAGGAGCACGCGCGGCAGCCTACGACCGGCCACCGACACCCCCGCCGCTCCCTCGCCCGTCCCCGACCCGTCTTCGCGCCACGTGGCGCGGGACATCGCCGAACTCACCCGTCCGGCCCAGCGCCCGTGCCATGCTCGCTCACGGCTACCGCACGGGGTGCGGCGCTCGGGGGAGCGGCCACGTCCGTTGGACCGGGGGGTTCCGATGTTCCGCAAGACCTTCGCCGTGCTCACGGCGATCTTCGTCGTCCTCGTGGGAGCGGCGCCGGGGGCCTCGGCCGCCCCGCGCGCCGGCCTGCGCGTCAGCGCCACGGCCGTGCAGACCACCGGCCCGCAGCAGTCGCCGGTCGACTGGAGCTGCCAGGCGGTGCACCCGCCCTACAGCAGCTGCGGCTACGCGTTCGCCACGCTGACCGTCCGGGGTTTCGACGCCTACGGCGGCCTCGCCGAGACGGGCGAGGCCGACCAGTTCGGCGGCATCGACTGGGCGGCCTCCAGCGCCCGCTTCACCGAGGTCTACACCTGCGGCGACAGCCGCCGCCCGCGGGTGCTCACCACCCGCATCGGCGGCAGCGGCATCTGGTACGGGTACGACTCCTTCGCAGGACCGGCCAGCCGCGTCGACTCCGACACCGCGAGGCTGCGCGCCGCCTTCCAGCTGCCGAGCCCGCTGCACACCACCGCCTGCCCCCGCGAGACGCGCTTCCAGCGCGGGTGGCTCTCGGAGGTCCGCGTCGTCTTCACCGGCGGCGGCGGCGCTCCCGGTGCCACCTGGCGCGTGCCGGGCAGCCACGTCGTGGCACCCGTCCCCGCCTGAGCGCCGCCCCGCCGCGGTGTTCCCGGGAACCCGTCGGGGGAGTTCCCGGGAACACCGCCGCGCTGGACGGCGCGGGCCGGGGAGCTCGAGCGGCACTTCGAGGTGGGGCACCCGCTGGGCCTGCCGAGCTTCGCCTACGCCGGCGAGGCGGCGCTGGCGCTCGTCCTGGCGGACCCGGGCGGTGAGCTGACCCGCCTGCAGCAGCAGGCCAGGAACTGCCCGCCGGCGCTGCGCGAGGCCGTCGTCGCCTCGCTGGAAGAAGCCCGCTCCCTGCTCGGCGGTGCGCGCAAGGCCGTCCCGCGCGACGACGGCGCCCACGTGGCCGGTTGCCTGTTCCGCCGTCCTGCCGTGCGCGCACGCCGTGCACGCCCGCACGGGGAGCTGGGTCGTCAACGAGAAGGGCGCGGTCGCGGCGGCCCGGACGCGCTGGGGGCCGCCCTCGACGCGGCCCGGGCACTCGCCGACGACACCGCGGCCGCCTGCTCCTGAGCCCCCGCGCCCCCGCGCTCCCGTGCCCCCGCGCTCCCGTGCCCCCGCGCCCCCGCGCTCCCGTGCCCCGGTCGAGACCGAAGCCGGGGCGCGCGGGGATCAAGACCGGTGCCGCCGTCGCCGATGGACACGGGGAGCGGCCCTCGACGGCGCCCGGCGGACGCCGGGAGCGCGCCGGAGCACGGGGGAGCAGCACGGGCGACGGAGCACGAGCGGAACGCGGGGAGCGGCATGAAGCGCACGGCGGGGCGGTCCATCGCGGCACGCCTGTTGACCATCGTCCTGGTCGCCGCGGTCGGGGTGGTCGGCGTCAGCGCGCTGGCCGCCCTGCAGGTGCGCGACCGCATCATGGCCGAGCGCGAGGCCGCCACCCGGGCCGTGGTGGAGACCGCCCTGGGCGTGGTGCAGCACTACGGCGCCGAGGCCGCGGCCGGCCGGCTGAGCGAGGCCGACGCCCAGCAGCAGGCGCTGGCCGCGGTGGCCTCGCTGCGGTACTCCGGCGAGGAGTACTTCTGGATCAACGACACGGGCCCGACCATGCTCATGCACCCCGTGAAGCCCGAGCTGGACGGGACGGACCTGTCGGCCAACGCCGACCCCGACGGCAAGCGGCTGTTCGTCGAGATGGTCGACGTCGTGCGCGCCGACGGCGCCGGGTTCGTGGAGTACCAGTGGCCCCGGCCCGGGGCCGAGGACCCGCAGCCGAAGGTGTCCTACGTCGCCGGCTACGAGCCGTGGGGCTGGGTCGTCGGCTCCGGCGTCTACGTCGACTCCGTCTCGGCGGCCGCGCTGGCGGACGCCGAGCGCCTGGCGGCGGGCTCCCTCGTGCTGCTCCTGGTGTGCGCCGCGGTCTCCTGGGCCATCGGGCGCAGCATCGTGCGGCCCATCCGCCAGGCGACCGAGGTGCTGGCCCGCGGCGACCTGTCGGTGCGCCTGGACACCGGTCGCGGGCAGACCGAGCTGGAGCAGCTGGCGGTGGCCCTCAACGGCACGCTGGCGCGCGCCGAGGCCGTCGTGCGCGACGTGTCCACCGCCGCCGGGCAGCTGGACGCCGCCGCCTCGCAGCTCGTGGGCTCCAGCGACCGGATCGCCCGCGGCGCCGCCGACACCAGCCGGCGCGCCGAGGAGGTCTCCGGCGGCGCCGTCGACGTCACCGGCCGCATCGCCGAGCTGTCCACCGGTGCGCAGGACATGGGCACCGCCATCGTGGAGATCACCCGCAACGCCCAGGCCGTCGCCCAGATCGGGCAGGAGGCCGTCGCGGTCGCCTCCGAGACCAGCCGGGCCGTCGCCGAGCTGGGCCGCTCCTCCTCCGAGGTCGGCAGCGTCGTGAAGACCATCACCGCCATCGCCGAGCAGACCAACCTGCTGGCCCTCAACGCCACCATCGAGGCCGCCCGCGCCGGCGAGATGGGCAAGGGCTTCGCCGTCGTCGCCGGCGAGGTCAAGGAGCTCGCGGGCCAGACCGCCCGCGCCACCGACGACATCACCGGCCGCATCAGCGCCATCCAGGCGGCCGTGGCCGACGCCGCCGCCCGCATCGAGCAGGTCAGCGAGATCGTCGGCCGCATCGACGACTACCAGGGCACCATCGCCGCCGCCGTCGAGGAGCAGGCCGCCACGACCGACGGGATGAGCCGGCAGGTGGACTGCGCGGCCGAGTCCGGCCGGGTCATCACCGCCACCCTCGACGGCGTGGTGGGCGCCGCCCGGCGCACCGCCGAGGACGTGGAGGGCATCCGCGCGGCCGCCCGCGACCTGGCCGGCACCTCCTCCCGGCTGCAGCGGGCCGTGCAGGCGTTCTCCGCCTGAGGACCGCCCCGCACCGCGTCCGCACCGCGTCCGGACACGGTGCGGACACGGTGCGGACACGGTTCGGCGTGCGCTCCGCCGGGACGTGCACTGGAATGACGCACGTGCAGCTAGGGGCCACTGCCGCCGAATCCGTGACCATCGAGGGCAGGGACGTCGTCCTGCGCGCCGAGGGACGCACCGAGGTGTACGACCTCGCCTACGTGCGGATGCTCGTGCCGTACCTGCGGGGTGAGCGCGACCTGCCGCCGATGCGGCTGGCGCACTTCCGCCCCGGCATGAAGCCGTGGATCTGCCTGAGCGTCATCGCCGACGACGGGTCCGAGCCGGACCTGTCCGGCGTCGCGATCTACTCCGGCCTGGGCACCCACCGCGAGATGGGCCTGCACCTGAGCCGGTCCGAGGCGTGGCGCCTGGCCGAGATGCTGCAGCCGGTCACCTGCGAGCTGGAGACCGGCGCTGCCGAGCGCGAGGCCCTCCACCGCGACGGCACCGCCGAGGACGGGCTCGACGACGGGGAGCAGGACCGCGCCGCCTAGGCCACGAGCGCGCGCACCTGCCCGGCGGTCAGCGGGCGGTCGGCGAACAGCAGCAGGGTGGCCGACGGGTCGGGGTCGCGCGCGTCGGGGCCGCGCCAGACCTCGTGCAGCCCGGCGCGCCGCACGGCCCGTGCCGAGCGCTCGTTGCGCCCGGCGACGACGGCGGTGACCGGCAGCTCCGGGTGCGCCCGCCGCGCCCCGTGCGTGCCCGCGGCCGCGACCTCCTGGGCGTACCCCTGCCCCCAGCGGTCCGGGTGCAGGGTGAAGGCCAGGTTCCAGGCGGTGGCCGCCGCGCGCAGGCTGCAGCCGCCCACGCCGACCAGTTCCCCCGCACCGGGACCGGGCGCGGTCCTGGCCACCCACAGCCCGAGGCCCGTGCTCCGCCAGCCCGCGCGCCAGCGCTCGACGAGCTCCAGCGTGCGCGCGGGCGAGGTGTGCCGCAGGACCGGGTCGCCCTGCCAGGTGCGGGGGTCCGAGTACAGGGCGAACAGCTCGGGCACGTCGTCGGGGGAGGGGGTGCGCAGCGACAGCCGGGCCGTCCTCGCGTCGTGCGCCGGCCCGTGCGCCGGCCCGGTGCACCCGCTGGGGTCCTCCGGCACCGGCACCGCCCCAGCATCGCAGCCGGGAGGCGGTCGAGGGGCGCCCGGGGGCGACGTCAAGGACGCGTCAAGGCGCAGGTGGGCGGCGTCAAGGAGGTGTCAGGACCGGCGGCGGGGCGCGCCGCCGGTGCTGTGGTGGGGCCGTCCGACCGACCCGCCTCCTCCTGGAGTTCCCGTGCTCGACGTGGGGTACACCGCCCTGACCCTGGTGCTCGCCGTCGCCGCCTGCCTGCTCGTCCGCGCGCTGGAGCGCCGGTGAGCGCCGCCGCGGCCGCCGGCCTCGTGCTGGCCGTCGCCACCGCCGGCTACCTGCTGTACGCGCTGCTGCGCCCGGAGAGGTTCTGATGACCCTCTCCGACACCGCGGCGGGGCTGCTGCAGATCGGCCTGCTCGTCGTCCTGCTCGCCGCCGTCCACGTCCCGCTCGGCGACTCCATCGCCCGCGCGCTCAGCAGCACCCGCCACCTGCGCGTCGAGCGCGGCGCATACCGGCTGCTGCGCGTCGACCCCGACGCCGACACCCGCTGGCCGAGCTACGCCCTGTCCGTCATCGGCTTCTCGGCGGTCTCCACCCTCTTCCTCTACGCGTTCCTGCGCCTGCAGCAGCACCTGCCGCTGTCGCTGGGGATGCCGGCGATGGAGCCGGCGCAGGCGTGGAACACCGCCGTCTCCTTCGTGACGAACACGAACTGGCAGTCGTACTCCGGTGAGGCGGCGCTCGGCCACCTCGTGCAGATGGCCGGGCTCGCCGTGCAGAACTTCCTGTCCGCGGCCGTGGGGCTGGCCGTCGCGATCGCCCTCGTGCGGGGTCTGGTGCGCCCCGGCTCCGGCACGATTGGGAACTTCTGGGTCGACCTGGTCCGGAGCACGCTGCGGGTCCTGCTGCCGCTGGCGTTCGCCGGCGCGGTCGCCCTGCTCCTGACCGGTGTCGTGCAGAACTTCACCGGCGCCACCACGTACACCACGCTGGCCGGCGGCAGCCAGACGATCGTCGGTGGTCCCATCGCCTCCCAGGAGGCCATCAAGGAGCTCGGCACCAACGGTGGCGGGTTCTTCAACGCCAACTCCGCGCACCCGTTCGAGAACCCGACGCCCATCTCGAACGTCGTCGAGGTCTTCCTGCTGCTGGTGATCCCCTTCAGCCTGCCGCGCACCTACGGCACGCTGGTCGGCAACCGCCGCCAGGGCGGTGCGGTGCTGGCCGTCATGGCCGGCATCTTCGCGGTCTCCCACGCGATCACCCTCTACGCCGAGACGCACGCGCTGGGTTCCGCGCCGCAGGCGGTGGGCGCGGCGATGGAGGGCAAGGAGGTCCGGTTCGGCGAGTGGGCCTCGGCGCTGTTCGCGACCGCCACCACCTCCACCTCCACGGGGGCGGTGAACTCCTTCCACGACAGCTACACCGCCCTGGGCGGTGGTGCGCTGCTGGTCAACATGATGCTGGGCGAGGTGACTCCCGGTGGGGTCGGCTCCGGCCTGTACGGGATCCTCGTGCTGGCGATCATCACCGTCTTCGTCGGCGGCCTCATGGTCGGGCGGACCCCGGAGTTCCTCGGCAACAAGATCCGCCAGCGCGAGATCACCCTCGCCGCGCTGTACACCCTCGCCACCCCCTTCGCCCTGCTGACCGGCGTGGCGATCGCCCTGTCCAGCGAGGCCACCCGCTCGGCCGTGCTCAACCCCGGCCCGCACGGGCTCAGCGAGGTGCTGTACGCCTTCACCTCCGCGGCCAACAACAACGGCAGCGCGTTCGCCGGCATCAGCGTGAACACGCCCTTCTACAACACCGCCCTGGGGCTGGCGATGCTCATCGGGCGCTTCCTGCCGATGCTGCTCGTGCTGGCGCTGGCCGGCAGCTTCGCCGCGCAGCGGCCGGCCGCACCCACGGCGGGCACGCTGCCCACCCAGACCCCCACGTTCGCCGGCATGCACGCCGCGGTCGTCGTCGTCGTGACCGGTCTGACCTTCTTCCCCGCACTGGCCCTCGGACCCCTGGCAGAGGCACTGGCATGAGCACGCCCACCCTTCCCGACACCCGCGGCGCGGCCGCCGCCCCCGCCGGGACCCCGCACCGCGTGGCCAGCGGCGCGTTCAGCCCGCGCCAGCTGGTCTCCTCGCTGCCGGACGCGTTCCGCAAGCTGGACCCGCGCCACCTGGTCCGCACGCCCGTCATGTTCGTCGTGGCGCTGGGGGCCGTCCTCACCACCGTGCTGGCCGTCCTCGACCCCTCCGTCTTCGCCTGGGTCATCGTGGCGTGGCTGTGGATCACCGTCCTGTTCGCCAACCTCGCCGAGGCCGTCGCCGAGGGCCGCGGGCGCGCCCAGGCCGCCTCGCTGCGCAAGGTGAGCACCGACACCGTTGCGCGCCGCCTCGACGCCGGGCGCACCGAGGTGCGGGTCCCCGCCAGCGCCCTGCGTGTCGGCGACCTCGTCGTCGTCGACGCGGGGGAGACGGTCCCCGGTGACGGCGACGTCGTCGAGGGCGTCGCCAGCGTCGACGAGTCCGCCATCACGGGGGAGTCCGCCCCCGTCATCCGCGAGTCCGGCGGCGACCGCAGCGCCGTCACCGGCGGCACCACGGTGCTCTCCGACCGCATCGTCGTGCGCATCACCGCCAAGCCCGGCGAGAGCTTCGTGGACCGGATGATCGCTCTCGTGGAGGGTTCCGCGCGCCAGCGCACGCCCAACGAGATCGCCCTGAACATCCTGCTGGCGAGCCTGACGCTGGTGTTCCTGCTGGCCGTCGTCACGCTGCAGCCGATGGCCGTCTACTCCGGCCGCCCGCAGAGCGTCGTGGTGCTCGTCGCGCTGCTGGTCTGCCTGATCCCCACCACGATCGGCGCGCTGCTGAGCGCCATCGGCATCGCCGGCATGGACCGCCTCGTGCAGCGCAACGTCCTGGCGATGTCCGGGCGTGCCGTCGAGGCCGCCGGCGACGTCGGCACCCTGCTGCTGGACAAGACCGGCACCATCACCCTCGGCAACCGGCAGGCCCACGAGCTGCTGGCCGCCCCCGGCGTGACGCTGGCGGAGCTGGCCGACGCGGCGCAGCTGTCCAGCCTGGCCGACGCCACCCCCGAGGGCCGCTCGGTCGTCGTGCTCGTCGAGGAGCGGCACGGCCTGCGCGCCCGCGCCGAGGGCGAGCTGCCGGGTGCGGTGTTCGTGCCGTTCACCGCGCAGACCCGCATGTCCGGTGTCGACCTCGTCACCGCCTCCGGTCCGCGCCAGGTCCGCAAGGGCGCCGCGGCCGCGGCCACCCACTGGGTGCGCACCCTCGGCGGGGACGTGCCGGCCGAGGTCGGGCAGGTCGTCGAGGACATCGCCACCGCGGGCGGCACCCCGCTCGTCGTGGCGGAGAACTCCGCCGCGGGTGCCCGGGTGCTGGGCGTGATCCACCTCAAGGACGTCGTCAAGGAGGGGATGCGCGAGCGCTTCGAGCAGCTGCGCGCCATGGGCATCCGCACGGTCATGGTGACCGGGGACAACGAGCGGACCGCGCGGGCGATCGCCGCCGAGGCCGGGGTCGACGACGTGCTCGCCGAGGCGACCCCGGAGGACAAGCTGGAGCTCATCCGCCGCGAGCAGTCCGGCGGCCGGCTGGTGGCGATGATGGGCGACGGCACCAACGACGCGCCCGCGCTCGCGCAGGCCGACGTCGGCGTCGCCATGAACACCGGCACCTCGGCCGCCAAGGAGGCCGGGAACATGGTCGACCTGGACTCCAACCCCACCAAGCTCATCGAGATCGTCGAGATCGGCAAGCAGCTGCTCATCACCCGCGGCGCGCTGACGACGTTCTCCATCGCCAACGACATCGCCAAGTACTTCGCCATCATCCCGGCGATGTTCGTCACCACCTTCCCCGGCCTGGACGCCCTCAACGTCATGCGGCTGGCGACGCCGGAGTCGGCCATCGTCTCCGCGGTCGTCTTCAACGCCCTGGTCATCGTGGCGCTCATCCCGCTGGCCCTGCGCGGGGTGCGCTACCGCCCCGCCGGCGCCGCCTCGCTGCTGCGGCGCAACCTGTGGGTCTACGGCCTCGGCGGGATCGTCGTCCCCTTCGTCGGCATCAAGCTCATCGACCTCCTCGTCTCCACCGTCCCCGGGATCGGCTGACACGTCATGTCCTCCACGCAGTCCTCCGCACCGTCCTCCACGTTCACCCAGCTGGTGCGCCAGTCGCGCACCGCGCTGCTGGCGCTGATCGCCGCCACGCTCGTCCTGGGCCTGGCCTACCCGCTGGCCGTGTTCGCGGTCGGCCGGCTGGTGCCCGCCCGCGCCGACGGGCAGGTCGTCTCCGCCGACGGCCGCGAGGTCGGCTCCGCGGTCGTCGGCCAGGCCTTCGAGGGTGAGCAGTGGTTCGTCCCGCGGCCCTCGGCGGCCGGGGACGGCTACGACCCGCTCGCCTCGGGCGCCTCCAACCTCGGCCCGGAGAGCCGGGACCTGCTCGCCGCCGTCGAGGAGCGCCGCGCCGCGGCCGCCGCGGCCGACGGCACCGCCCCCGCCGACGTCGCCCCCGACGCGCTCACCGCCTCCGGTTCCGGCCTGGACCCGCACGTCTCCCCGGAGTACGCGCAGCAGCAGGTGGCCCGCGTCGCGGCCGCCAGGGGGCTCGGCGAGCAGCAGGTCGCCGACCTCGTCGCCGAGCACGTCCAGGGCCGCTCGCTCGGCTTCCTCGGCGAGCCGCGGGTGAACGTCCTGGAGCTCAACCTGGCCCTGCAGGCGCTGCAGCCCTGACGGATGGACGACACTCCTGTCGTGGACGAGAGGCGTCGGGGGCGGTTGCGGGTCTTCCTGGGGGCCGCCCCCGGCGTGGGCAAGACCTACGCCATGCTCGACGAGGCCCACCGGCGCGCCGAGCGCGGCACCGACGTCGTCGTCGCGCTCGTGGAGTGCCACCGCCGCGAGCGGACCGAGGCGCAGCTGGCAGGGCTGGAGGTGCTGCCGCGGCGCGTGGTGAGCCACCGCGGCATCGACGTGGCCGAGCTCGACGTCGACGCGGTCCTGCGCCGGCGCCCGCAGGTCGCCGTCGTCGACGAGCTCGCGCACACCAACGCCCCCGGCTCCCGGCACGCCAAGCGCTGGCAGGACGTCGAGGAGCTGCTGGCCGCCGGCATCGACGTCGTCTCCACGGTGAACATCCAGCACCTGGAATCGCTCAACGACGTCGTCGAGCACATCACCGGCATCGAGCAGCGCGAGACGCTGCCCGATGCGGTCCTGCGCCGCGCCGACCAGGTGCAGCTGGTGGACATGACGCCGGAGGCGCTGCAGCGCAGGCTCTCCCACGGCAACGTCTACGCCGCCGACCGGGTCGACGCGGCCCTGTCGAACTACTTCCGCACCGGCAACCTCACGGCCCTGCGCGAACTGGCCCTGCTGTGGCTGGCCGACCGCGTCGACGAGGGCCTGGAGCGCTACCGGGCCCAGCAGGGGATCGAGGCCACCTGGCCGGCCCGCGAGCGCGTCGTCGTCGCGCTCACCGGCGGCCCGGAGGGGGCGACGCTGGTGCGCCGGGCGGCGCGCATCGCCAGCCGCGGCGCCGGCGGGGAGCTGCACGCGGTCCACGTCGCCAGCGGCGACGGGCTGGTGCGCTCCTCGCCGGCCCGCCTGGCCGCCCAGCGCGAGCTGGTCGAGAGCCTGGGCGGCACCTACCACCAGGTCGTCGGCGAGGACGTCGCGGCCGCGGTGCTGGAGTTCGCCCGCGGCCTCAACGCCAGCCAGGTCGTCGTGGGCGCCAGCCGGCACCGCCGGATCTCCTCGCTGTTCCGGCGCGGTGTCGGCGACGCCGTCGTGCGCGGTTCCGGCGCCATCGACGTCCTCGTCGTCACCCACGAGCAGCAGCCGCGCCCGTTCGGCCTGCCGCGCCCGGCGCGCGCGGCGCTGTCGGGCGGGCGGCGCGCGCTCGGCTGGCTGGTGGCGCTGGTCGGGCCGCCGCTGGCCACGAGCCTGCTGCTCCTGCTGCCGCACCAGGACCTGTCCACCGACCTCATGGCCTTCCTCGTGGTCGTCGTCGTCGCCGCGCTGGCCGGCGGGGTGCTGCCCGCGCTGGCGGCCGCGCTCATCGGCAGCCTCGCGGTGAACTGGTTCTTCACCCGGCCCACCGGGCGGCTGACCATCGCCGAGCCCGCGAACGCGGTGGCGCTGGCCGTCTTCCTCATCGTGGCGCTGGCCGTCTCCAGCACCGTCGACCGCGGCGCGCGGCGCTCGCGGGAGGCGGCGCGCAGCCGCGCGGAGTCGGAGGCGCTGTCGGTGCTCAGCCGCACGGCGCTGCTGGCGCGCGACCCGCTGGAGGAGGCGCTGCGGCACACCCGCGAGACCTTCGCCGTGGAGTCGGTCTCGCTGCTGGAGCGCGAGGAGGTGTCCGCGCCGTGGCGGCTGGTGGCCTCCACCGGGGAACCGGCCTGCACCCGGCCCACCGACGGCGACGCGGAGGTGGTGGTCGAGGACCTCACCTGCCTGGTGCTGCGCGGGCGGCTGCTGGGTGCCGGCGACCGCCGCGTGCTGGAGGTCTTCGCCGCCCAGATCGCCGCGGTCCGCCAGCGCCAGCGGCTGCGCGCCGAGGCCGCGCAGGTGCGTCGGCTGGAGGAGGGCGACGCCGTGCGCGGCGCGCTGCTGACCGCCGTCTCGCACGACCTGAGGACTCCGCTGGCCACCCTCAAGGCGGCCCTGGACAGCTTGTGCGCCACCGACATCCAGCTCAGCGGAGCGGACCGCGCGGAACTGCTGGAGTCCGCGGCCGCCTCGGCGGACCGGTTGCAGGCGCTCATCGACGACCTGCTGGACCTCACCCGGGTGCGCAGCGGGGCGGTGGAACCGCAGCTGGTCGTCGTCGACCTCGAGGAGGTCGTCGCGGGTGCGGTGGGCGACCTGGCCGGTTCCGGCGACGGCGCGCGGGTGCGCGTGGACCTGCCGCCGGACTTGCCGCCGGTGTCCACCGACCCCGGTCTGCTGCAGCGCGTCGTCGCCAACCTCGTGCAGAACGCCGTGCGGCACGGCGTCCCGGCGGGCGGGTCCGCGGGCGGCGGTGCGGGCGGCGGTGCGGGCGGGGGCGTGGAGGTGGTGGCCTCGGTGTCGACCGAGGACGCCCGGCGGGTCGCGCGGCTGCTCGTCGTCGACCACGGCCCCGGGCTGCCGGGGCCGGCCAAGGAGCAGGCGTTCACGCCCTTCCAGCGCCTCGGCGACCGCTCCACCGCCGGCCTGGGCCTGGGGCTGGCCGTGGCGCGCGGGCTGGCGGAGGCCGTCGGCGGCGCCCTCACCGCGCAGGACACCCCCGGCGGGGGGCTGACGATGGTGCTGGACCTGCCGCTGGCCGGGCACGCGCACGAGCTGCTGGAGGCTCCGGCAGGATCGGTCCCGTGAGCAGGGTGCTGGTGGTCGACGACGAACCGGGGTTGCGGCGGGCGCTGTCGATCAACCTCTCCGCGCGCGGCTGGGAGGTGACGGTGGCCGCCGACGGGGCGAGCGCGCTGGAGGCCGCGGCGGCCGGCCACCCCGAGGTCGTCCTGCTGGACCTGGGCCTGCCCGACCTCGACGGCCTGGAGGTCATCGCCGGGATCCGCGGCTGGAGCCGCGTGCCGATCATCGTGCTCACCGCGCGCACCGCCTCCTCCGACGCCGTCGACGCCCTCGACGCGGGCGCCGACGACTACGTGACCAAGCCGTTCGCCATGGACGTGCTGCTGGCGCGCCTGCGGGCCGCGGTCCGCCGCGGCGCGGACGCCTCCGGCGGCGCCCCCGAGGTGGTCGACTCCGGCGACCTGCACATCGACCTGGCGCGGCGCACCGTCACCCGCGGCGGGGAGGCCGTGAAGCTGACCCCGACGGAGTGGCACCTGCTGCAGGTGCTCGTCACCAACGCGGGCCGGCTGGTGACGCAGACGCAGCTGCTGCAGGAGGTCTGGGGGCCCTCCTACGGGCGCGAGACGAACTACCTGCGGGTCTACGTCGGGCAGCTGCGCCGCAAGCTGGAGCAGGTGCCCTCGGCGCCCGTGCACCTCATCACCGAGCCGGGCATGGGGTACCGCTTCGAGCTGTGAGCGCCGAGCCGCCGCCGCGGCCGCGGGGACGGGGCGCGTCAGCCGGGGGCGCGCGGGGCGGTGTGCAGCAGGGAGAAGCGCCAGAACAGGTGCCTGCGCACCACGGCTCCGGGCGTCACCCTGCGCGCCGCGTCGCGGACCTCGCGCAGGGTCGTGGTGGCGGGGGCGGTGGGCGCCGTCATCGCGACCGGCCGCCGGGCGGATCCCCGCCGCCAGGTCCGCACCCCTCCCACGACGAGGTTGGCGGGCACGGCCACCGCGCTGAGCAGGTGGTCGGTCACGGTCTGCTCGCGGTAGACGCCGAGGACGAGCAGGGTCCCTCCCGGCGCGAGCAGGGCGGTCAGCCGCTCCAGGGCCGGCTCGAAGGGGACGTGGTGCAGCACCGCCAGCGCGGTGACGACGTCGTAGCCGCCGGGCAGGTCGGCGGTCAGCAGGTCGTCGCAGCGCAGGTCGACGTTCCGGTGCCCGGTCAGCAGGCGCCGGGCGGTCTCGATGCAGGTGGGGTCGAGGTCGAGCCCGGTGACGTGGTCGGCCCGGGCCGCGAGCCGGCGCACCAGCTCGCCGGTGCCGCAGCCGACGTCGAGCGCGGTGCCGGTGCGCCGCGGCAGGTGCCGCTCGATCCAGGCGTGGTGGTGGGCGTTGTGGTCCCACGGGTGCTCGCGGTTCCACTCCTCGCACCAGGCCAGTGCCCGCCGCCCGAGCGTCGTCACGGCCACCACCGTAGGCGCGGGCCGGGCTCGGCGGTCCCCGGCCTGGTGCTCGCGCCGTCGGCCGGACGGTCCTCCCGGGCCTCCGCGCCCCACCTCGCACGTGGTGGGGCCACGGTCGCGCGGTGACGGGTTCCCCTCCGCCTCGCCACCGCGCGACCGGTGGATCAGAGGCGCAGGTACTGCGGGCCGGCGCTCTCCACGGCCGCCAGCGCGGAACCGGCCGGCGCCTCGGCGTCGGCGGGCAGGAAGCACAGGTCGCAGCGGGCGTTGTAGGTCAGCACCCAGCAGGCCGCGGCCGCGGCGGCGGCGCGCTGGCGGGCGCTGAAGGGGCGCGAGCGCGCCCGCTCGTAGTCGTCCAGGAACGCCGCCACCTGCTCCACGGCGGGGGAGACGGCGTTCGCGGCGCCGCCGGCGGTGTGCGAGCCGGCGCTCATCCCGACCAGCTCGGCCTCCGGGCGCGCGGTGAGGCTGTCCCAGTCGAAGGCGGCGCTGACGAGCGGGCCACCACCCGCGTCCTCGACGAGGACGTTGCCGTCGTACCAGTCGCTGTGGCCGGCCACGTCCTCGCCGCTGGCCTCGCGCAGCACCGCCGCCGCGCGGGCGGCGAGCGCGTCGACGCGGTCCGCGCGCGGCGAGCGGCCGCCGAAGTCGAAGAGCGGGTCGTGCGGGGCCGGCCACGGACCGCCCTCGTAGCGCGCCCAGGCGGGCGCGCCCGGGCGCAGCGGCTCGGCGGGGACCGCGCGCAGCACCTCCACCTGCTCGGCGAGGCTGACGGCCAGCGCGGTGCGCACCGCGGGCAGCGTCGCGTCGGCCGGTGCCCCCTGCCGCAGCAGCGTCTCCACCACCACGGCGCGGCCGTCGCGCAGCACGGGGCCGTGCAGCGGCAGCGGGCACGGGTAGCCCCGCTCGGCCAGCACCCGCTGGGCGCGCGCGGCCAGGCGCAGGTGGACGAGGTCGGCGCCCAGCCGGTGCACCTTCACCGCCACCTCGCGCCCGTCGTGCAGCCGCAGGCCGTAGACCGCGCTGATGCGCCCGGCGCGCATCAGCACCTCGGCGGTCCCGGACCCCAGCCCGGTCTCCAGGTGCCCGTCGAGCCAGGCGTCCACCTCGTCGCGGGCCAGGAGCCCGAAGACGGCGCGCTCGACGCCCTCGACCACCGCCGCGCTCACGCCGGGACCCGTTCCTGCAGGCCCCACGGCGCGTCGTGCGCGGTGGTCAGCAGGTCCAGGAAGGGCACCGCGTCGAACTGCTCCGGGCTCATCACCCCGCTGCCGCTCCAGCGCCCCTGCGCCAGCAGCTCCAGGGCGACGACGGGGTTGACGGCCGTCTGCCAGACCACGCACTGGGCGCCGTCGCGCTCCATCGACCAGGCGTTGTCGACGAGGTGGTGCAGGTAGACCTCGCGCGGTGCGCCGTCCGTGCCGCGGCCGGTGACCAGCAACCCCGCGCAGGTCCTCCCGGTCATCCGCGGGCCGAGCGCGGCCGGGTCCGGCAGGCAGGCCGCGACCACGTCGCGCGGGGCGACCCGCGCACCGCGCACGTCCACCGGTTCGGTGCTGTCCAGGCCCAGCGCGTGCAGCGTCTTGAGGACCCCGATGAACTCCGCGCCCAGCCCGTACTTGAACGTCACGCGGCGCGCGTCCAGGTGGCGGGGCATGAGGAGGACCTCCTCGTGCTCGACGTTGACGCACTCCACGGGGCCGATGCCGCCGGGGAAGTCGAACACCTCCGGTTCGCTGAACGGCTCGGTGGTGAACCACCCCCTGCCGCGCTCCCACACCACGGGCGGGTTCAGGCACTCCTCGATCGTGGTCCAGATGGAGAACGAGGGGGCGAACACCTCCCGGCCGTCCTCGTCGAGCACGCGCAGGTCCGCGCCGTCGCGCGTGCCCAGCTCGTCGATCTCGGAGAACAGGTGGTCGGCGGCGTAGCGGGCGAAGACGTCCGACAACCCGGGTTCGACGCCCATGCCGACCAGCGCCAGCCGCCCGGCCCGCTCCCAGTCCGCGGCCCGGGCGAACTGCTCGTCGCCGAGCTTGACGCCGGTGCGGGCGTGCGGGGCGGCCGGGTCCGGGCGCGAGAGCGACATCGCCATGTCGAGGTAGTCGGCGCCGGCGGCCAGCGCCCCCTCGAAGACCGGCAGCACCCAGCGCGGGTCGACGGCGTTGACGACGTGGGTGGCGCGGTGCTCGCGCGCCAGCGCCTGCACGGCGCGGGCGTCGGAGGCGTCGACCCGCGCGCTGCGCAGTCGCCGCTCGCCGGGGTGGCGCTCGCAGGTGGTGCGCACGGCCCGCTCGGCGCGCTCGGCGTCGTGGTCGGCCACGACGAGCGCCTCGAAGAAGTCCCGGCGCGCCGCGATGCGCGTGAAGGCGCCCCCGACCCCTCCGGCGCCGATGAGCAGGATCCGCACGGTGCGCCTCCCCGGTACTATCGATCAGCTGATCAACAAGAACGCTAGGGGGGCTCCCGGATGGTGTCAACGACCCCGCGGGCGCGGGTGCGCAAGGACCCGGCCGAGCGCGCGCAGGAGATCCTCGCCGCCGCGCGGGCGGTGGCCGCCCGCGACGGGCTGACCGCGCTGACGCTGCGCTCGGTGGCCCGCGAGGCGGACGTGGCGCCCTCGCTGGTCGCGCACTACTTCCCCGAGGTCGAGGCGCTCGTGGCGGAGGTCTTCGGCGCCCTCGCGCAGGAGGAGGAGAGCGGGCTGCGGGCGGAGCTGGCGCAGGTGGCGGACGCCGGCGAGCGGCTGAGGCACCTGCTGGACTGGCTGCCCGCCACCGACCGCGCGGGCATGACCGCCCTGTGGCTGGAGGCCCTGGTGCTGGGGCGCCGCAACGCCCGGCTGGCCGAGCGCGCCCGCGAGGACCTGGGGCGCTGGCAGTCGCTGGTGCGGGAGGAGATCGCGGCGGCCGCGGCGGCCGGGGCGGCGCAGGTCGAGGACCCGGCCGACGCGGCCGCCCGGCTGCTCGCCTTCAGCGACGGCATCAACGAGCACGCCCTCGTCGGCTACGAGGAACCGGCGCTGCGGGTGCGCTTCCGCGAGGTCGGCGAGCAGGTGCTCCGGATGCGCCCGCTCAGGACTCGCTGACCACCACGACGGCCTTCATGCTCAGCGGGTCGGAGTCGGCGTTGAGCGCGTCCTCGACCTGCTCCAGCGGGTAGCGGGCGGTCACCATGTCGTCCAGGTGCACCGCACCGGAGGAGACCAGCTCGATGCCGCGCGGCCAGGTGTCGACGTAGCGGAAGACGCCGGTCACGCTGATCTCCCGGCTGGCCACCAGTGAGACGGGGATCGGCATCTCGTCCGCCCCCATGCCCACCAGCACCACCGTGCCGCCGCTGCGGGTGGAGCGGATGCCCGAGAGCACGGCGGGCGTGGCGCCGGAGCAGTCGATGAACGCGTCGGCGCGCAGCGCGGCGATCTCCTCGGCGTCGGCGACCGGGTGCAGCGCCCGGGTGGCCCCGAAGGAGGTGATGCGCTCCCGGCGCGAGTCGACGAAGTCGGTGACGACCACGTCGGTCGCCCCGCGGGCCCGCACGGCCTGCGCGACCATGGCGCCGATGGGGCCGGCGCCCGCGACGAGCACCTGGTCGCCCGGCGTCACCTGCGCCTTGTGCGCGGCCCACAACCCCACCGACAGCGGCTCCAGCAGGGCGGCGGTGTCGAAGGACATCGCGTCCGGCACCGCGAAGGCCTGGTCGGCCGGGGCGGTGACGTAGTCGCTGAACGTGCCGTCCACCGGGGGCGTGGCGTAGAAGCGCATCTGCGGGCACAGGTTCATCCGGCCGGACTTGCACTGCCGGCAGCGCCGGCAGGGCCGCTGCGGGTCGACGGCCACGCGCTCGCCGATGCGCGACTCGGGGACGTCGCGGCCGACGGCGACGACCGTGCCGGAGACCTCGTGGCCGAGCACCAGCGGGGAGTCGACGACGAAGTCGCCGATGCGCCCGTGCTTGTAGTAGTGGACGTCGGAACCGCAGACGCCGACCGAGGCCACCCGCAGGAGCACCTCGTCGTCCGCGGGCGTCGGCACGGGACGCTCCTGCAGCTCCAGCACGCCCTGCTTCAGCAGGACGTTGGCGCGCATCGTCGTGGGCACGGTGGTGTCGGTGGTCACGGTCTTCCTCCAGGGCTGGGTCGTCGTGGGAACGGTACGGGCCGGGGCGGGTCGGGCGTCAGCGGACCGTGTAGCCGCCGTCGACGAGCAGGTCGTGGCCGTTGACCATGGCGGCGCCCGGGCCGGCCAGGAACAGCACGGCCGCGGCGACCTCGGAGGCCTCGGCGAACCGGCCGACGGGGACCTGCGCCCGCAGCGCCTCACCGGCCGGGTTCTCCCAGTTCGGGCGGCTGAGCGGGGTGAGCACGACGGTGGGGGAGACGGTGTTCACCGTGATGCCCAGCGGGCCCCACTCCAGCGCGAGCGTGCGGGTCATGCCCAGCAGACCGGCCTTGGAGGCCGCGTAGGCCACGTGCCCGGCCAGGCCGACGCTCGCCGCCTGCGAGGCGATCGTGACGATGCGCCCGCCGCCGCCCGCCACCAGGTGGCGGGCGGCGGCCCGGCTGACGAGGAAGCTGCCGGTGAGGTTCACCCGCAGGGTGCTCTCCCAGCCGGCGAGGTCGATCTCCAGCGCGGGGGCGATGGTCGCGGTGCCCGCGCAGTTGACGACGACGTCCAGGCGCCCGGCCCGGGCCACCACCTCGTCCACGGCCGCCTCCACGCCCGCGGCGTCGGTGACGTCGCAGTCGGCGAACAGGCGCCCCTCGCGCGGCTCGGGTGCGGTGCGGTCCAGCACCGCCACCCGGGCGCCGGCCTCCTCCAGCGCCTCGACGACGGCGGCGCCGATCCCGCCGGCGCCGCCGGTCACCAGGGCGACCGAACCCCTCACGCGGCCGGGATCCCCTCGGCGGCGATGTCGCCGGTCTCCAGGTTCTCCTTCGTCATCGCCGGCAGGTCGGCGAGGAACTGCTCGCGCTCGGTGACGACGTGCTCGATCGCGACGTCGACGTTCGCCTTGGTGATCTTCGGCATCTGGTACACGGGCTCGGTGTTCACATCCTCGCCGCGGGCCACGGCGGCGGCCACGGCGAGCCCGGCGGACAGCTCCACGGTGCCGTTCTGCAGCATCGTCCCGATGAACTCACCGCTCTTGACGGCGTTGAGGCCGTCCTCGATGCCGTCGATGCCGACGATGGGGACGCTGACGCCGGCCTCCTTGAGCGCCTGCAGGGCGCCCAGGCCCATGTCGTCGTTCTCGGCGACGACGCCCTTGATGTCCGCGCCGAAGGCGGAGATCCAGTTCTTCACCTTGTTGACGGCCTCGTCGCGCTTCCAGTTCGCGGTGTCCTGGGCCAGCACCGTGATGCCGGGGTACTTGGCCAGGACCTCCTGGATGCCCTTGGTGCGGTTGATCTCCCCGGACTGCCCCAGCGGCCCCTGCAGGACCACGATGCCGCCCTGCCCGCCGAGGGCGTCGGCCATCATCTGCATCTCCGCCGCGCCTGCGGCCACGTCGTCGGGCTGGACGTTGCCGGCCAGGTCGGTGGAGTTCAGCTCGGCGTTGACGGCCAGCAGCGGGATCCCGGCGGCCTTCGCGGCGGCCACCTGCGGCTGCAGCGAGTCGGCCTGCACGGGGACGACGATGATGGCGTCGACGCCGGCGTTGACGTACTGGTCGACCTGGCTGGCCTGGGTGTTGACGTCCAGGTTCGCCGAGTTCCACAGCAGCTCGATGTCCTCGGCCTCGGCGTAGGCGTCCATCCCCTCCTTGCCGGCGGTGATGAACGAGCTCATGTCGTAGACGCTGACGCCGATGCGCAGGCCGCCGGAGCCGCCCTCGCCGCCGCTCTCGCCGCCGCCCTGGTTCGCGGTCGGGTCACCGGCACCGCAGGCGGACAGGGCCAGGGCCAGGGTGCCCGCGCCGAAGCCGCCGGCCAGCAGCGTGCGGCGGTTCAGGGGGGCGGGGGTGCTGTTCTGCGACACGGGGGTCTCCTTCGAACGGGACGTCGCGGGGGGAGGAGGGGGAGCGGGGGAGCGGTGCACGGGGTCAGGCCCGGCGCTTGACCGACCAGACGTCGACGGCGACGGCCGCGACGATGAGGACGCCCTTGATGACGTCCTGCCAGTAGGCCGGCACGAGCAGCAGGTCGAGGCCGTTGTTGAGGGTCTGGATGAGCAGCAGGCCCAGCGCGGTGCCCCAGACGGTGCCGCGCCCGCCCATGAGGCTGGCCCCGCCGATGACGACGGCGGCGATGGCGTCCAGCTCGTAGCCCTGCCCGAGGTTCGGCGGGCCGGAGATGACGCGCGAGGCCAGCATCACGCCGGACAGGCCGGCCAGCAGACCGCTGACGGCGTAGACGCTGAACAGCGTGCGGCGCGCGTTGACGCCGGCGATCTCGGCGGCGACGCGGTTGCCGCCGACGGCGTACACGCGCATGCCGTAGGAGGTGCGGCGCATGATGATCCCCAGCGCCACGATGCCGACGATCATGACGATGACGGGGATCTGCAGGCCCAGCACCTTGGTGTTGGCGATGGTGCCGAACTCGGCGGGCAGGCCGTTGATGGGCGCACCGCCGCCGATGACGTAGGCGATGCCGGAACCCGCGGTGAGCATGCCGAGGGTGGCGATGAACGGTGGCACGTCGATCCGGGAGACGAGGATCCCGTTGACCGCCCCCGCCAGCAGGCCCACCGCCATCGCCGACAGCACCGTCAGCCACACCTGGCCGGGGTTGGCCTTGGCCACGGCCGCCGACGTCATCGCCGCCACGGCGATGACGCTGCCGACCGACAGGTCGATGCCGCCGGTGAGGATCACCAGCGTCTGCCCGAGGGCGATGAGCGCGAACGGGGCGGCCGCGATGAGGATGTTCTGCAGGTTCTCCGGCGAGGAGAACCGCAGGCTGCGGTAGCTGAAGAAGGCGATGACGAGCAGCATCACGATGAGCATCGCCCGGCGGATGAGCTGGGCGACCAGCCACTCGCGGCTGAAGCGCCGGCGCGGGGCGGTCGCCGGGGTGGGGTCCGCCACGGTCTGGGTGGAGGTCATGTCAGGCGTGTCCTTCGCCGCTGGGGGTCGCGTGGGGAGCCCCGCTCGGGCCGTCCCCGCGCGGGGTGAGGCCGGAGCTGAGGCGGAAGATGAGCTCCTGCACGTGCGGGGCGTCGAGGTCGTCGCGGGTGAGCTCGCCGACGACGCCGCCGTCGCGCATGACCAGGGCCCGGTGGGAGAGGCCGAGCACCTCGGTCATGTCCGAGGAGGCCATGACGACGGCCATGCCCGCCGCGGCCAGCTCGGTGATGATCCGGTAGATCTCCGAGCGGGCACCGACGTCCACGCCGCGGGTGGGTTCGTCCAGCAGCAGCACGTCGACGTGCTCGGTGAGCCAGCGGGCCAGGACGACCTTCTGCTGGTTGCCGCCCGAGAGGGTGCCGACGTCCTGCGAGAGCCCGCGGCTGCGCAGCCGCACGGACTCCATGGCCTGCCCGACCCGCTGGGTGCGCGCGCGCTGGCGCAGCCAGCCGGCGACGGAGAACGTCGCCAGCCGCGGCAGCGTGCCGTTGTCCAGCACGGACAGGCCCATGACGGCCCCGGCGTGCTTGCGGTCCTCGGGGACCAGCGCCATGCCGGCGGCGATGGCCGCGGCGGGGTCCTTGCGCCGCACCTGCCGGCCGGCGACCTCGATGGTGCCGCCGGTGGTGGCGCGGACGCCGAAGATCCCCTCCAGCAGCTCGGTGCGGCCGGCGCCGACGAGCCCGGCAAGGCCGAGGACCTCCCCGCGGCGCACCTCCAGCGACGCGGTGCCGCGCTGCCCGGCGACCTGCAGGTCGCGCACCTCCAGCACGGGCTCGTCCTCGGCGGGCACGGTGTGCAGCGGCGGGAAGAGGTCCTCCAGCTCGCGGCCGATCATCGCGGTGACGATGTCGTCGTCGCCCACCTGCGTCATCGGGCCGTCCAGGACCAGGCCGCCGTCGCGCAGGACGACGACGCGGTCGGCCAGCTCGCGGATCTCGGCCATCTTGTGCGTGGTGAACACCATGGCCACCCCGTCGTCGCGCAGGCGCCGCACGACCCGGTACAGGCCCTCGACCTCGCGCTCGGAGATCGCCGAGCTGGGCTCGTCGAGCAGCACGACCTTCGCGCCGCGGCTGGAGTTCTTGACGATCTCCACGATCTGCTGCATCCCGACCGGCAGGGTGCCCATCCGGGCGCCCGGGTCGATGCGGACCCCGAACACCTCGAGCATCTCCGCGGCCCGCGAGGCCATGCGCCGGCGGTCCAGGGTGCCCAGGCGCGTCTTCAGCTCGCGCCCGACGAAGAGGTTCTCGTAGACGGTCATGTCGGCGATGGAGGCCAGCTCCTGCGGGACGATCGCCACCCCGAGGCGGTGCGCGGCGCGGATCCCGCCGCCGGCCAGCGGCTCGCCCCGGACCAGGACCTCGCCGGAGTCGGCGCGGTACTGCCCGGCGGCGATCTTCATCATCGTCGACTTGCCGGCGCCGTTCTCGCCGGCGAGGGCGGTGACGGTGCCCAGCTGCAGCGACAGCGACACGCCCTTGAGCACGGGCACGCCACCGAAGGACTTGTGCAGGTCGCGGCACTCGAGCACGACGTCGCGGGCGGTGGGCCGTTCCACGGGTGCTGCTGCGCTCACGATCCCTCCCCGGGGGCGCGGACGGTGCTGCGGGTCACCACGCCGGTCACCACGCCGGTCACCACGCCGTGTACCCGCCGTCGGCGACCAGGACGCTGCCGGTGATGAAGCTCGCGGCGTCGCTGGCCAGGAAAACCACGCTCGGCGCGATCTCCTCCGGCAGCGCGTACCGCTGCTGCGGCGCGTCCTCGATCCAGTACCGCTGCAGGTCGGGGCGGTCCACGGGCGCCATCTCCGTCTTGACGTACCCGGGGGCGACGGCGTTGACGCGGATGCCCAGCGGCGCCCACTCGGCGGCCAGCGACTTGGTGAGGTGGTGCACCGCGGCCTTGGAGGCGTTGTACGCCGGCTGCATCTGCGGGCGGTTGACGATGATCCCCGACATGGACCCGACGTTGACGATGGAACCCCGGCCGGCCTCGCGCATGTGCGCGCCGACCGCCAGGCTCGTCTTCCACAGCGCGCGCACGTTGAGGTCGAACACGGCGTTCCACTGCTCGTCGGTGACGTCCCACGAGGGCGCGTGGTAGCAGGTGCCGGCGTTGTTGACGAGGACGTCCAGCGACCCCAGCGCGGCGACGGCCTCGTCCGTCATCCGCTGCACCGCAGCGTCGTCGGTGATGTCGGCCTCGATCGCGACGAGCTCGATGCCGTCCGCGGCCGCCTCGGCGACGGTCTCTGCGTTGCGGGCGCCGTTGCGCGCGGCGATCGCCACCCGTGCGCCGGAACGGGCCAGCGCGAACGCGAAGGCCTTGCCGAGCCCCTGGTTCCCGCCCGTCACGAGTGCGGTGCGTCCTGCCAGGGAGAAGGCGTCGTAGCTCATCGTCGGAACTCCGGTTCGATGGTTCGCTGGAGCGGGGTGCCCCGGCGTCCGTGGTGCCGCCCGGGGCCGGGCGGCACGGGTGTCCCGCGGTCGGCGGGACGGGGGCGCTGCCCTGCGCCCCGGTCGGCCACAGGTTTCCCCCGGCCGGCTCGGATGTCAAAACCTCTGCTCACATGAGCAGTCAGCGGATCGTGAAACCTCCGTCGACGACGAGGTCGGCGCCGTTGACCATGTCGGCCGCGCCTGAGGCCAGGAACAGCGCGGCCCCGGCGATCTCGCGGGGCAGGGCGAACCGCCCGGTCGGGATGGCCGCCTTCGCCTGCTCGCCCTTCTCGCCCGCCCACGCCTTGCGCCCGAGGTCGGTGAGCACGACGGTCGGCGAGATCGAGTTCGCGGTGACCCCGCGCCCGGCCCACTCCGAGGCCAGGACGCGGGTCAGGCCGACGACGCCGGCCTTGGAGGCGCAGTAGGCGGCGTGCCCGTCCAGGGCCACCGACGCCGCCTGGGAGGCCATCGTGACGACCTTGCCGCGCCCGCGCGCCAGCATGTGCCGGCCGACGGCCTGGGCGGTGAGGAACGTGCCGGTGAGGTTGATGGCCAGGGTGCGGGTGAAGGCCGCCGGGTCGAGCTCCTCGGCGGGGGCGAGGTCCACGATCCCGGCGCAGGTGACGAGCACGTCGACGCCGTCGGTGGCGGCCTCGGCGGCGGCGGTGAACTCCGCCACGGCCGCCGGGTCGGACACGTCACCGGCCAGGCCCACGGCCTCGCCGGGCAGTTCCGCGGCGCGCCGGCGGGCGGCCTCGCCGTCGAGGTCGACGACGACGACGCGGGCGCCGCGCTCGGCGAAGACCCCGGCGATGGCGCTGCCGATGCCGGAGGCCCCGCCGGTGATCAGCGCGGTCCGCCCGTCGAGGCGGAAGCTGAGGTCGACGGCCTCGTCGGTCGGCTCGGTTCCGGCTGCGGTGGTGCTCACGGTTCCTCCGGGGTCTGCGGGACGGGTGGCCGGGGCGGTGGGGGCGCTGCACCGCGGCGGGGACCGGGGCGGCGCTGCCCCCGGTCCCGGCCCCGGCGACGGTGCTCGCGGTCGCCGCGCTCCCTCGCGTCCGGCCGTTCCAGTGGCGCAGATGCTCGCCACCGGCTTGCACGGTTGTCAAACCCTCTGCTCACATGAGCACATGGGCCCCGAGGAGATCACCGAACTGGTCGCGGTGGCGCGACGGCACTACCTGGACGGGGTCTCGCGCGTGGACATCGCCAAGGAGCGCGGGCTCTCCCGCTTCAAGGTCGGCCGCATGCTGCAGACCGCGCTCGACGAGGGTTTCGTGCGGATCGAGATCCACGCGCCGGCCGGTGTCGACTACGAGGTGTCGGAGGAGCTGCGGGTCCGCTTCGGGCTGCGCCGCGCGCTCGCGGTGCAGACGCCGGACGAGTTCAGCGTGCGGGAGGCGCTGGGTCAGGTGGCCGGGCAGCTGCTGCGCGAGATCGTCACGCGCGACGACCTGCTGGGGATCGACTGCGGCCGCACCCTGCGCTCGATGACCGGTCACCTCGGCGGCATCGCCCACTGCGACGTCGTCCAGATCACCGGCATGGGCGGGGCGGTGGGCGACACCGGCCCGGACATCACCCGCGCGATCAGCGAGGTGAACGGCGGGCGGGTCCACTCGGTGTTCGCGCCCATCGTCGTGCCCGACCGGCGCACGGCCGCCGCGCTGCACGACGCGCGGGCGATCCGCACCACCCTGTCGCTGTTCCCGCGGGTCACCAAGGCGGTCGTCGCCATCGGGGCCTGGACGTCGGAGCTCTCCCAGATCCCCGCGCTCATCGGTGCGGAGGAGACCCGCCGGCTCGCGGCCGCCGGGGTGGTGGGGGAGACGGGCGGGCTGCTCGTCGACGCCGACGGCCGGCGCATCCGCGCGCTGGACGAGCGCCGGATCGCGATCACCGACGAGCAGCTGCGCGCCGTGCCGGACGTCATCGCCGTCGGCGG
The DNA here is from genome assembly GCF_050871885.1 of Kineococcus aridisoli. Taxonomy (NCBI): domain Bacteria; kingdom Bacillati; phylum Actinomycetota; class Actinomycetes; order Kineosporiales; family Kineosporiaceae; genus Kineococcus; species Kineococcus aridisoli. The sequence goes on from NZ_JBJLSF010000032.1 coordinate 46,111, forward strand.
CGGGCGCGGCAAGACCGCCGCCGCCCAGGCGCTGCTGCGCTCCGGCCTGCTGTCCTCGGTCGTCACCGACGTCCACCTCGCGCGCCGGCTGCTGGCGCAGGCGCCGGGGGCCTGAGCGTCCGTCAGCGTCCCGGACCGGTGCCTGCGGGCACCGCGCCGGGCAGGTGGAAGTGCGGGTTCTCGATGATCCCCAGCACGCTGCCGGCCGGGTCGAGCGCGGTCGCGACGCGGATCCCCCCGCCGACCTCGCGCACCTGCTCGCGCGGGGCGGCGCCCGCGGCCAGCAGCCGGGCCAGGGCCCGCTCGGCGTCCTCGACGCCCCAGTACGTCACCGGGCCGACCGCCGGGTCGCCGGCCGGGTCCAGCGCCAGCTCGTAGCCGGCGACCTCGAAGCCCACGTAGAAGGGCTCGTCGAAGTACGGCTCGATCCCCAGCAGCCGGGCGTACCACCGCCTGGCGGCGGCCAGGTCGGGAGCGGGGTAGACGACGGTGCGCAGTCCGAGGAACACGGCGTGCCCTTCCAGTGCGGTCCGGCGCCGCGCCCGGTGACGCGGTCGCCGCTGATCCTGGCGCGCACCTGCGACACGGCGGTGCGGACGTCGGCTCAGCGCGCCAGCGCGGCCACCGCGCCGCCCAGGGCCAGCAGGGCCCCGAGCGTGCGCACGCGGTCCGCCCGCAGCAGCCGGGTCAGCAGCGCCGCGCTCGGGCCCTCGCTGCCCAGCCGGGCGTGCAGGGGAGCGGCCACGAGGGCGGTCGTGGCCCCGGCCAGCGCGCTGCCCGCCGCGGCGACGACCAGCGCCGCGTCGAGCCGCTGCGTCAGCGCCACCCACCCCCAGGCGGCCACCAGCCCCGCGTACAGCGGTGCCACGAGCAGGACGATCCGGTGCGAGTGCGCGCCGTGCGCCGCGCTCCAGCGCTCCGGCCCGACCTCGGCCAGCGCCGGGTAGACGACGACGCTCACCACGGCCTGGAAGCCGGCGTGCAGCGCGCACGCGGCGAGCAGCGCCACGAGCGGTCCCGCCCCGGCGGCCAGCGCGGGCGTCACCGGTCCCCGCCCGCGCGCTCGTCCCCGTCCCCGCGCTCGTCCTCGTGGTCCGGCTCGTCCTCCAGCGCGGCGTACCAGTCGGCGTACGGCGAGCTCCGAGCCAGGTGCCGGGTCAGGTCCGGGGCGCCGTCGTCCCACCACACCGGGCCGCGCTCGCCGAGGGCGTGCTTGGCCGCGTCGACGCGGGCGCGGGCCCGCTCGCGCGCCGCGGGGTCCCCGGCCCGCAGCGCGGCGCCCTTGTCGCGGCGGGCGCTCATCAGCTCGGCGACGAGCTCGGCGCGCCGCCCGGGCTCCAGCGCGGGGTCCGAGCACCGCCACAGCCGCCCCCGCACGACGAGGTAGCGCCCGTCGGGCGTCGTGGGCGTGCTGCCCGGTCGGGGCACGAGCGCCTCCACGGGGTCGCGGGCCGGAGGGCGGGGTTGGACGGGACCCATCCTCGCCGTGCCCTGGGGGGGGGGGGGGGGGGGGGGGGGGGGGGGGGGGGGGGGGGGGGGGGGGGGGGGGGGGGGGGGGGGGGGGGGGGGGGGGGGGGGGGGGGGGGGGGGGGGGGGGGGGGGGGGGGGGGGGGGGGGGG
>NZ_JBJLSF010000033.1:0-46433 GCF_050871885.1 Kineococcus aridisoli
GGGGGGGGGGGGCGGGGCCCCGCGGGGCCCCGGCGCGCGGCGCGCGGTGCGGCGCGGCTCAGTGCAGCGCGACGCTCGGCAGCAGCTCGGGGCGCTCGCGGTCGAGCGCGGTGAGGTCGATGACGCCCGGCACGGCCGGCCGGTCCCCGTCGGCCTCGGCCGAGTCGGCCGCCCCGACCAGCAGCTCCAGCACTCGCCGCACGAGGAAGGGCTCCTCGGTGTCGGTGACCTGCAGGCGCTCCAGCAGCACCGGGTCGGAGACCACGACGTGCTCGGTGCGCCGGCCGCCGGCCGTCGTCAGGACCGCCGCGTAGCGGTGCTCACCGTCGGCGCTCACGTCCACGTTCCCCATGGGCGGCACTCTGTCGCCTGGCCGCTCAGAGCGCCAGTCCGAGCGCCAGCAGCGCCCCCGCCACCAGCTCCAGCTGCCCGGTGTCCTTGAGCACGGGGACGAGGTCGCGGCCGGTGGCGCCGCCCAGGACCGTGCGCAGCGGCCGCCGGGCCAGGACGCCGGCGAGCAGCACGAGCAGCACCCACGGGTGCCGCGGGGCCGGGGCCAGGGCCGCGGTGAAGGCGCCGGCGAGCAGGGCGGCGAACAGCCACCGCGTCCGGCGCTCGCCCAGGCGCACCGCCAGGGTGCGCTTGCCGGCGAGCGCGTCGGTCGGCACGTCGCGCAGGTTGTTGGCCACGAGGATCGCGCAGGCCAGGAAGCCCACGCTGAAGGCGCCCGCCACCGAGGTGCCGTCGACGCGGCCGGCCTGCACGTAGGTGGTGCCCATCACGGCGACCAGGCCGAAGAAGACGAAGACGAAGACCTCGCCGAGGCCGGCGTAGCCGTAGGGCCGCTTCCCGCCCGTGTAGCACCAGGCCGCCGCGACCGCGGCCGCGCCGACGAGCAGCAGCCACCACGCCCCGGACAGCGCCACGACGACCAGCCCGGCCAGCGCCGCCGCGGTGAAGCAGGCGAAGGCGGCGTCGCGCACGTGCCGCGGTTCGGCCGCGCCGGAGCCGACGAGGCGGAAGGGGCCGACGCGGTCGGCGTCGGTGCCGCGGATGCCGTCGGAGTAGTCGTTGGCGTAGTTGACGCCCACCTGCAGGGCCAGCGAGACGAGCAGCGCGAGCACCGCCGCGACCCAGGAGACGCCGTCGAGCGCGGCCGCCGAGCCGGTGCCCACGAGCACCGGGGTGATCGCCGCCGGCAGCGTGCGGGGGCGGGCGGCGGACACCCACTGCCGGGGCGTCGCGCGCCGTCCCGGCGGCGGGGAGGAGGGCAGCAGCAGCGGGTCGGCGGGGCGGTCGGCGGGGCGGTCGGCGGGGCGTTCAGCGGGGTCGGACACGAGCGTCCATCGTGCCAACCCCGCCGGTGCGCGGCCGCGGGAGGGGGGTCACAGGCCGCGCAGGAAGTCGTCGTCGTCGTCGGGACCGCGGGGGGTCTGCGGGCGGGGCCGGCCACCGGGACCGCGGCCGGCGCCCCGGGCACCGGCGCCCAACGGGCGGCCGGCGATGACGTAGGCCAGGCCGCCGGCGAGCGGGAAGAAGAGGACCAGCAGGATCCACGCCCACTTCGGCAGGCTGCGCACCTCGTCGTCGGGGGACTGGACCACGCTCACCAGGCAGTAGACCGTGAACGCGAGCAGCAGCAGGGTCGGCAGCACTCGCACCATGCCCCATCTTCTCACCGCGCGCGCTCACCGCGCGCGCTCACCGCGCGGGCGGCACCCCCTCGGCGAGCGCGCGCAGCCGCGCCCGGTCCGGCTTGCCGGGTCCGCGCAGCGGCAGCGCGTCGAGCACGAGCAGCTGGCGGGGAGCGGCGTGCCGGGCGAGCAGGGCGCCGACGTGCGCGCGCACCTGCTCCAGCGTCGGCGCGCGCGGGCCCGCGGGGACGACGGCGGCCACCACGCGCTGACCCCACTGCGGGTCGTCGACGCCGACGACGGCGACCTCGGCGACGCCCGGCAGGCTCGCGACGGCCTCCTCGACGAGGGCTGGCGCCACCTTCAGCCCGCCGGTGCTCACGAGGTCGTCGACCCGGCCGAGCACGCGCACCGGCGCGCCGCCGGGGCCGGGGCCGAGGGCGGCGGTGTCGTCGGTGCGGAAGCGGCGCAGCGCACCCGCGCCGCCCGGGCCGGGTGCGGTGCCGAAGGCGGGGTGGCCGGGCGCCCCCCGGTAGCCGCGGGCGACGACCGGCCCGGTCACCACCAGCCGCTCGTCCTCCAGGCTGCACCCGACCCCGCTCAGCGGGACGCCGTCGTAGACGCAGCCGCCGCACGTCTCCGAGGAGCCGTAGGTGGTGACGACGCGCACCCCGGCGGCGCGGGCGCGGGCCAGCAGCGGGGCAGGGGTGGCCGCCGCGCCGACGAGCACGGCCGCGTGGGCGCGCAGCGCGTCGACGGCCTCCCCGCCGGCGTCGAGCAGGCGCACCAGCTGGGTGGGCACCAGGGAGGTCAGCAGGCGCGGAGCGGTGGCGGCGGCGGTGGCGGCGGCGAAGGCGGCGGCCTCGAAGGGGCCGGCGGGCAGGACGACGGGCTCGGTGCCCGCCCGCACCGAGCGCAGCAGGACCTGCAGGCCGGCGACGTGGTGGGCCGGCAGCGCCAGCACCCACTGCTCCCGCGCCGCGCCGTCCGCCGCCCCGTCCGCCGCGCCGTCCGCCGCGCCGTCCACCGCACCGTCCACCGCGCCGTCCCGCGCACCGCCGAGCCGCTGCGCGGTGGCGGCGGCCGAGGCCCGCAGCGCCCCGGCGGGCAGCAGCGCGCCCTTGGGCGTGCCGGTCGAGCCGGAGGTGGCCACGACGAAGGCCGTCGGGTCGTCCTCGTCGTCCTCGCCGTCCCCGAGCGCCGCGCCGGTGCGCAGCGCGGGGTGGGGGGCCTCGTCGGCGGCGTGCGGGTGCCAGGCGGCCTCGGCGCGGCCGGCGAGGGCGGTGGCGAGCAGGGGCAGCAGGCCGAGGACCGCCTCGCCGCGGGGGACGGGCAGGGGCAGCAGGCGGCGGGCGGCGGGCACGCACGCAGCGTAGGTGTCGAGCAGTGGCCTCTAGAAACTACGATGTGTCGCAGGCGGTGGACGGAGAGCAAGTCATCGCTGGTCACGGACTCGGCTGCCACTGCTCCGAGCGAGCGACGTCACCCTCAATCTCCTGATCGAGCGTGACCACTCAGTCTCGGAGTGTCAGGATGTGCCGGACATCCAGGGGGAGGTGCCGATGAGCGGAGGCGTTCGCGAGCGTCGTCCGCTCGCCAGCGTGCTGTACGACGGGGCGGTGACGGCCGCTGCGCTCGTCACCGTCGTCGTGGCCGCCGCGCAGTTCACCGGCCAGGCGGACGGGAACGCCTGGCGGGAGCTGCTGGTCAGCGTGGTCATCGGCTTCCCGCTGATGCAGCTGCTGACCCGCTTCCCCTTCCAGCTGAACACCCGGCACGCCGGCATCGAGGTCCAGTTCGACATCGGCGTCCTCGTCTTCCTGCTGTGCTTCGCCCGCCCGGCGGTGGCCGCCCTCGCCTGGTGCGTGTGCGTCGTGCCGACCAACCTGCTGCAGCGCAAGAGCTGGGTCAGCCGCGTCTACAACGCCAGCATCGGCGTCCTCTTCCTGCCGGTCGCGCTCGCCGTGCTCACCGCCCTCGGCACACCCGGGCCCACCCCCGAGGGCTGGCGGGCCATCGGGCTGCGCCCGAGCGTGCCCGAGGTGCTCGCCGTCGGCGTCGCCGTCGTCGCCGTCCTCGCCGTCGACGTGCTCGTCTCCGCCGTCTCCGTCGCGGTGCAGGAGCGCACCTCGGTGCGCGCCGAGCTGCTGCACTCCGGCGCCTGGCTGGCGGTCGGCACGAGCGTCGCCGTCGGCGGCCTGGGCTACCTCGGCGGCCTCGTGGAGGCGAAGCTCCCGCAGTGGACGGCGCTGCTGCTCGTCATCCCGATGGTCGTCACCATGCTCGCCACCCGGGCCATGCGCACCACCCGCGACGTCGCCCGCCGCAGCGAGGCCCTGTTCGAGGCCGCCACCGCCCTGCACACCCAGGGCCGGCGCGCCGACCTCGCGCGCGCCCTGCAGAAGCACGCCCGGATGGTCGTGGGCACCCCCGCGGCGATGGTCCGCTCGGTCGGCCCCGGCGAGGACGAGATCGGCGTGCCCGTCGTCGCCGGCGACGGCGTCGTGCTGCACATCACCGCCCCCCGCCGCCGCCAGCCCGCCCAGCGCGCCGCCGACGAGAAGGCCCTGGAGGCGCTCGCCAGCGTCGGCGAGGCCGCCTTCTTCCGCGTCAGCGCCAGCGAGGAGATGCACGGCCTGGCCCGCCGCGACGTCGTCACCGGCCTGCCCAACCGCCTGCAGTTCTCCGAGCGGCTGGCCGCCGAGCTCGAGCGCGCCCGCGAGGCCGGGCGCCTGGACCGCCTCGTCGTCCTCTACCTCGACCTCGACGGCTTCAAGGGCGTCAACGACCGCTTCGGCCACGAGGCCGGCGACGAGCTGCTGCGGCTGGTGGGTTCCCGCCTGCGCGACACCCTGCGCGGCGGCAGCACCGTCGCCCGCCTGGGCGGCGACGAGTTCGCCGTGCTGCTGCCGGAGTGCCTGGACGTGGAGGGGCTGTGCCGGCGGGTGCTCGTCGCGCTGCGCGTGGAGGTCCGCATGCGCGGCCACGTCCTGCGCGTGCAGGGCAGCATCGGCCTCTCGCGCGCCCGCCCCGGCGACGACGTGGGCACCCTGCTGCGCAACGCCGACACCGCCATGTACCGGGCCAAGGCGACCGGCAAGAACCGCTGGGTGGAGTTCCGCCCCGAGCTGCTGGAGGAGGAGATCGCCCGCCTGCAGGTCATCGAGGACCTCCAGCAGGCGCCCGCCGAGGCCTTCGTCGTGCACTACCAGCCCATCGTCGACCTGCAGTCCGACGACCCGGGCACGCCGGTCGTGGGCCTGGAGGCGCTGGTGCGCTGGCGCCGCGACCGCGGCGGCGAGGTGGAGCCGCTGGTGGGCCCGGAGGAGTTCATCGGCCTGGCCGAGCGCTCCGGCACCGTCATCGGCATCGGCGACTCCGTGATGCGCCAGGTCGCCCGCGACGCCGCCGTCGTCCAGCAGCACGCCGGCCGCCGCCTGGACCTCATGGTCAACGTCTCGCCCGTGCAGCTGCGCCACCCGGACTTCACCGAGCGGGTCGCCGCCGCGGTGCGCCAGACCGCCGCCAGCGGCTGCCGGCTGCACCTGGAGATGACCGAGAGCGTCATGATCGACGACGGCAGCGCCGACCGGCTGCGCGACCTCGCCGAGACCGGCGCCCAGCTGACCATCGACGACTTCGGCACCGGCTTCTCCTCCCTGGGCTACCTGCGGCACCGGCCGTTCTCCTCCTTCAAGATCGACCGCAGCTTCGTGCGCGACATCGCCACCGAGCCCACGGCCCGCGCCCTCGTGGAGGGCATGGTGAAGATGGGCCAGGCGCTGGGGCTGACCGTCGTCGCCGAGGGCGTCGAGCACGTGGAGCAGGCCGAGATCCTGCGCGCCATGGGCTGCCAGCTCGCCCAGGGCCACCTCTACTGCCGCCCGCGGGCCCTGGAGGACATCGCCGACGTCCTCGCCGGTCCCGTCGCGCGACCGCTGAGCGCCTGAGGGGCCCCGGGTGCGCCCGGCCGTGCTCCTCGCCGGGTCCGCCCTGGCCGCTCCCGCCGCCGCCGGCTGGCTGGCCTGGCGGCTGCACCGGGAGCGGCGGCAGCTGCGCGCCTGGCGCGCGGCCGCCGAGGACGCCGGCCGGCGGGCCGAGCGGACCCGCGAGCAGCTGGCCGCGGTGGTCGCGGCCGACCCGGTCACCGGCCTGCCCACCCCGGCCGCCTGCACCGCCCTCCTGCACGCCGCGCAGCGCACCGCCGCCCGCGAGGAGCGGCAGGTCGCGCTCCTGCACGTGGCCCTGGACGGCTTCCGGGCCTTCAACGCCGGGCACGGGCGCGCCGCCGGCGACGCCGTCCTGGCCGAGGTCGCCCGCCGGCTGCGCCGGGCCGTGCGCGGCAGCGACGAGGTGGGCCGCCTCGGCGGCGACGAGTTCGCCGTCCTCGTCACCGACCCCGCGGCGGCCGTGGACGTCGCCGTGCGGCTGCTGGCCGTGCTCGCCGAGCCCCACGACGTCGGTGCCCTGCCGGTGCGGATCGCCGCGAGCATCGGCGTCGCGCACCCGCTGCCCGGTGCCGCGCCGCAGGAGCTGCTGCTGGCCGCCGAGCAGGCCGCCGGCGAGGCCAAGGCCGCCGGCGGCGGCTGCGTGCGGGTCTTCGACGCCCTGCCCGCCCTGCGCGGCGAGGCCGAGCGCGCCGCCGCCCGGCGGCTGCGGCGCGCGCTCGCCGCGGACCCCGCGGACCCCGCGGGCCCCGGCGGGCCCGACGGCCGCGTCGAGGTGCACTACCAGCCCAGCGTCGACGTCGACTCCCGCGTCGTCAGCGGCGTGGAGTGCCTGGTGCGCTGGCGGCGCGACGGCCGCCTCGTGGGCCCCGACGAGTTCATCGGCCTCGCCGAGCGGCACGGGGTGGTCGCCGAGCTGGGCCGGGCGGTGCTGGCCCGGGCCGTGCGGGACGCACCCGCGCTGGCCGCCGCGGCCGGGCGCGACCTCGTCGTCGCCGTCAACGTCTCCGCCCCCCAGCTGGAGGACCCGCTGCTGCTGCCCGCGGTGCGCGCCGCCGTCGCCGCGCTCGGCGGCTGCCCGCTGGTGCTGGAGATGACCGAGGGCATGCTCGTCGCCGAGGACCGCGGCACCCAGGACGCCCTCGACGCCCTCGCGGCCACCGGGGCGCACCTGGCCGTCGACGACTTCGGCACCGGCTGCGCGACGCTGGCCTACCTGCGCCGCCGCCCGTTCACCGCCTTCAAGGTCGACCGCTCCTACGTGCGCGACCTGGAGACCGACAGCCGCACCCGCGCCCTCGTCGAGGGACTGGTGCTGCTGGCCGCCACGACCGGCATGGGCCTGGTCGTCGAGGGCGTCGAGACGCCCGGGCAGGCGCGGCTGCTGCAGGCGATGGGGGCCCCGACCCAGCAGGGGTTCCTGCACGCGCGCCCCGGACCGCTGGAGCAGGCGGTCGCCACGATCGCCCGGCTGCGCGAGCGGCTGGGCGCCGCCCGCGCGACCGGGGACCCGCCGCTCAGACCGCGGTGAGCTCGCGGTGCAGCGGTGCGAGCCGGCCGGCGAAGCCGGAGACCTCCTCGTAGGCGGCCGCCACCCCGCAGACGACGTCCTCCTCGAAGGGCCGCCCCATGATCTGCACGCCCATCGGCAGCCCCGCCGCGTCGAGCCCGGTGGGCACGGTGATGGACGGCAGGCCGGTGACGTTGGCCGGCTGGGAGAACCGGACGTACGTCGTCGTCGGCGCCTCGCGCAAGCCGTCCGGCCACACCACCTCGGTCTGGCCGGCGAGCGTCGCGGTGCAGGTCAGCGTGGGCGCCGCGAGGACGTCGATCCGGCTGAAGAGGTCCCGCCAGGCCGCCTGCACCAGCGTGCGGACCCGTTGCGCCTTGAGGTAGTCGGTCGCCAGGACGAACTCGCCGACCTCGAGCAGGGCCCGCGTCTCCTCGGTGAACAGCTCGGGCGTCGCCCGCAGCGCCTCCTGGTGGTAGGCGGTGGCCTCCGGCAGCATCAGCCCCCACTCCACCGCGGCGATCTGCGAGGCCATCGGGATCTCCACCTGCACCAGCGTCGCTCCGAGGGCGCCGAGCGCGGCCACCGCCGCGGCGACGGAGTCGCGGACCTCCTCCTGCAGGTGGTCGGTGAAGTAGTCGGTGGGCACCCCCACGCGGACACCGGTGAGGTCCATGCCGATCCGGCGGGTGAAGTCGACGACCGGGACGTCGACCGACCCGGGGTCTGCCCTGTCGTACCCGGCGATGGCGTTGAGGGTCAGCGCGGCGTCGCGGACCGTGCGCGTCAGGGGCCCGACGTGGTCCAGGCTCCAGGACAGCGAGGCGACCCCGCGGCGCGAGACCCGCCCGTAGGTGGGCTTGAGGCCGACCACCCCGCACAGCGCGGCCGGGATGCGGATCGAGCCGCCGGTGTCGCTGCCCATCCCGACCATGCACTCGCCCGCGGCGACGGCTGCGCCCGAGCCCCCGCTCGAACCGCCCGGGATCCGGTCGACGTCCCAGGGGTTGCGCGTCGTCGGCGTGGTCGCCCCGTAGGCGAACTCGTGGGTGTGGGTCTTGCCGACCAGCACCGCTCCGGCCTGCGCGAAGCGTTCGGCCACCGCGCTGTCGGCGGTGGGGACGTGCTGGGCACGGACCTGCGAGCTGGAGGTCGTGAGGATGCCGGCCGTGTCGTACAGGTCCTTCAACGCGATCGGGATGCCGTGCAGCGGACCCCGGTACGCCCCGCGGGCGATCTCCTCCGCGGCCACTGCGGCCTGGGCCCGTGCGACCTCCTCGGTGACGGTGACGAAGGCGGTCAGGTCCCCTTCGACCGTGTCGATGCGCGCGAGCACCGAGTCGGTGAGCTCGACCGGGGACAGCGCCCCGGTGGCAATCTCGGTGGCGGCGTCGCTGAGGGTCAGCTCGTACGGTTCCACGGTCACTCCCAGGTGGCGGAGAAGGCGGCGGCGGGCGGGGTCTCGCCGAGGGCGACCTCGTCGAGCGGGGCGAGGGTGACCATGGCTGCGGTGAAGGCGGCCAGCGTCGCCTCCGAACGCGCGGCAGGCAAGCCCAGGCCGGTGAGGGAGTCGAGGCCGGCGAAGGTGGCGGCGTCGAGGGATCTGCTCATCGTGTCTCCGGATCGTCTCGGGGCGTGCGGATGACGGGACGCTACGAGGGCCCGGGCACCGGACGGCATCGGTCGATCGACGTATCCGCGGTCACGACGGGCCCGTCGTGTTTCACCGAGGTTTCCGGTGCGAGGCACCGGTGTTTCCGTCGCCGGTCAGCCCTCCGAAATACGTCGACCGACGTATTCAGCGGGTCGCCCGCCGTGCCTAACGTTCCCGGCAGTCCACCCCCGCCACCCCCGCGGAGCCCGGTTCCGCGGGGGAGAGAAACGCCGAGGAGCGCATGGTGCAGATCACGGATCCGTACGGGGAGACCCGTCGACAGCTCGCCGGCACATCCGTCGGCCGGCGCGCCGTCCTGGCCGGCGGCCTCGGCGCGGTGGTGCTGCCGAGCCTGGCCGCGTGCGGCGGCAACGCCGAGGGCGGCGGCACCGGGGGCGGGGAGCAGACCCTGGTCATCGGCATCGAGAGCGAGGCCGACGTCCTGGACCCGCAGGTGGCCGGCGGCTGGGTCACCTACCGCATCAACCGGCAGATCTTCGAGTCCCTCGTCGACGAGGACCTCACGACCCCGTCGGCGCAGGCGCCGGTCCCGGAGCTGGTCCCCGGGCTCGCCGAGTCGTGGGAGGTCTCCCCGGACGGCCTCGTCTACACGTTCCGCCTCCGCCAGGGCGTCACCTTCCACGACGGCAGCGCGCTCGACGCCGAGGCCGTCGTCTACAACATCCGCCGGATGTGGGACGAGACCGCGCCGCAGTACTCGGCCAAGGCCGCCGGCCAGACGGTGTTCATCTGGCGCAACGTCGCCGATGTGCAGGCCCCGGACGCGTCGACCGTGGTCATCACCATGGCGCAGCCGTTCTCCCCGTTCCTGCGCATGCTCGCCCAGGGCGGCAACGGCTCCTGCTGCATCATGAGCCCGCAGGCGATCGAGGAGTTCGGCGAGGACATCGCCGACCACCCCGTCGGCACGGGCCCCTTCTCCTTCTCCGAGCGGGTCCGCGGTGAGCGGATCGCGCTGGTGCGCAACGACGACTACTGGGGCACCGTTCCCCAGCTCGACGGGGTCGTGTTCCGGCCGATCCCCGACGCCTCGGCCCGCGTCGCCGCGCTGCGCAGCGGTGACGTCGACATGATCGCCGTGCCCAGCCCGGACAGCGTCCAGGGCCTGGTCGGCGAGGGGTTCCAGCTGTCCGAGGGCGTTCCCCCGCACGTCTGGTACCTGTCCTTCAACATGACCGACCAGTACACCGGGGTCAAGGAGGTCCGGCAGGCCATCAACCTCGCGATCGACCGCGAAGGGATGGCGAAGAACCTGCTGGCCGGCACGGTGAACCCCGCGTACGACGTCCAGGCCCCTGCCAACGACGCCTACGTCGAGCGCACGGAGACGTACGCCCGCAACGTCGCTCGCGCCAAGGAGCTGCTCGCTTCGGTGGGCCTGTCCGGCGGCTTCTCGACCACGCTGACCACCTCGGTCGACGGGTCCGGTCAGATCGTGCCCGCGCAGATGGCCGAGTTCATCCAGCAGAACCTCGCGGAGATCGGCATCGACGTCCAGATCCAGACCTCCGAGTGGATCTCCTACCTCGGCACCTGGGCCCAGGGCGCCCAGCCGGGCACCGGCATGATGCAGATGTCCTGGGGCATGACCACGCCGTACTGGCTCTACATCGTCACCTCCAGCACGTTGCAGGCGCCCAACGGCCCGAACGTCGGGTACTACTCCAACCCCGCCCTCGACGACGTCATGGCCCAGGCCATCGCGGCGACCGACGAGGAGACGGCCAACACCCTGTGGAAGCAGGCCAACGACATCGTCACCGAGGACGCCGCCCTGGCGCCCGTCGTGAACGACAAGGCGCCCTACGTCCTGGCCGACTACGTCGAGGGGTTCGTCTCGGCGAGCGAGGAGTGGTACGACCTGCGCGGCGTGAAGCTGGCGAGCTCGTGACGGCACTCGCGTGGCGGCCCGTCGCCGGACGGCTGGCCTCGACGGTGCTGATCCTGCTGGGCGTCAGCCTCATCGTGTTCCTGCTGCTGCAGCTGGTTCCCGGTGATCCGGCCAGGACCATCCTGGGCGCGGGCGCGACGCAGGAGTCCGTCGCGGCGGTGCGCGCCGAACTCGGGCTGGACAAGCCCCTGCCGGCGCAGTTCCTGGACTACCTCGGCGGACTGGTCACCGGTGACCTGGGGCGCAGCCTGACCGTCAACCAGGACGTGACGACGCTGCTGCTGCCCCGGTTCGAGAACACTCTCGTCCTCACCGGTGCCGCACTGGTGGTCTGCCTGGTCGTGGGGATCCCGCTGGGCGTCCTCGCCGCCCGGTTCCAGTACGGTCTGTTCGACCGGGTCGCGATGTTCGTCACCCTCGCCGGTGCCAGCGTCCCGGTGTACTGGTTCGGCCTCGTGCTGATCGGCCTCCTGGCCCTGCAGACCGGGTGGTTCCCCACCTCCGGGATGTACAACACCCGCAATCCCGGTGGGGTGCCGGACATGCTCCACCACCTGGTGCTGCCGGCGGTGGCGGCGGCGCTCGTCCCGCTGGCCGTCATCGCCCGCATGGTCCGCAGCGTCTTCGTGGACGTCCTGCAGCAGGACTACATCCGCACGCTGCGCGCGTCGGGGTTGTCCGAGACGGCGATCCTGTGGCGCCACGGCCTGCGCAACGCGCTGCCGCCCATCGTCAACGTCGTCGGCCTGCAGGTCGGCTACCTGCTGGGAGGAGTGATCTTCGTGGAAGTCGTGTTCGGCTGGCCGGGTCTCGGGCAGCAGCTCTACACCTCCATCACGCAGCGGGACCTGCCCGTCGTCCAGGCCGGGACCCTGTTCGTGGCGCTGGCCTTCGTGCTGGTGAACCTGGTGGCGGACGTCACCGTCGGGCTGCTCGACCCGCGCAGCCGGCGGGGGGCCCGCGCATGAGCCCGGCGAACGCGGCGACGAACGCGGCGACGGACGCGGCGACGACCACCGGGGACGCGCCGGGCGCGGTCACCGGCCGGCTCCCGCGGCAGCGCGGGCACCACCGACCCGCCGGCCGCCCGTCGCGGTTCCGGCTGGCCGTCCGCGCGTTCTGCCGGGACCGCGTCGCCGTCGGCGCCCTCGCGGTCCTCGCCGTGGTCGCCCTCGCCTCGGTGTTCGCGCCGCTGCTGGCCCCGCACAGCCCCACGGCCGGCGACGCCACGCTGCGGCTGGAGGGCATCGGAACCCCCGGCCACCCGCTGGGCCTGGACGGGCAGGGGCGCGACGTCCTGTCCCGGCTGCTGCACGGCGGCCGGTACTCGCTGCTCGTCGCCGTGGTCCCGGTCCTCGTCGTCTTCCCGCTCGCCCTGGCGACGGGGATGGTCGCCGGGTACGCCCGCGGGCGGACGGGCGAGGTCATCATGCGGGTCCTCGACGTCCTCTTCGCCTTCCCGCTGGTCCTGCTCGCGATCGCCCTCGCCGCGGTCCTCGGCGCCGGGCTGGGGAACGTCATGCTGGCCATCGGGATCACGCTCGTCCCCTACATGGCCCGGGTCGCCTACACGACCACGGTCCAGGAGGTGGGCAAGGACTACGTCGAGGCGGCCCGCGCCTCCGGTGCCCCCACCCGGGACGTGCTGCTGCGCGAGCTGCTGCCCAACGTCGTCTCCGGCCTGCTCGTGTACGCCACGACGCTGGCCGGGCTGATGATCGTCGTCGCCGCCGGGCTGAGCTTCCTCGGCGTCGGCATCGTCCCGCCCACCCCCGACTGGGGGATCATGACCTCCGACGGCGCCTCGGTGCTGCTGGAGGGCAAGTTCCACGTCGCGACCATCCCGGGGCTGGTGATCCTCGTCGTCGCGCTGTCGTTCAACCTGCTCGGTGACGGGCTGCGCGACGCCCTGGACCCGCGCAAGCAGACGAGCTGAGGAGCTGCCGTGCCCACGGAGGAGACCACGGAGAACCTGCTCGACGTCCGAGACCTCAGCGTCGAGTTCCACACCGACGGCGGCGTCGTGCGCGCCGTCTCCAACGTCGACGTCAGCCTGCGACCGGGAGAGGTCCGAGGCCTGGTCGGCGAATCGGGCTCCGGCAAGAGCGTGACGTCCCTGGCCGTCCTCGGGCTGCTCGGGACCCGCCGGGCCCGCATCACCTCGGGCCGCATCCTGTTCCGCGGGGAGGACCTGCTCACCAAGTCCGAGAAGGAGGTGCGGCGTCTGCGCGGCAGCCACATCGGCCTCGTCTCGCAGAACGCGCTCAGCGCCCTCGACCCGTCGTTCACGGTGGGGGCCCAGCTGGTGGAGGTCGTCCGGCGCCACCAGGGCGTCGACCGGGCCACGGCCCGGACCCGGGCGCTGGAGTCGCTGGAGCTGGTGCGCCTCCCGGACGCGGCGCGCCGGCTGCGGGCCTACCCGCACGAGCTGTCCGGCGGGCAGCGCCAGCGCGTCGTCATCGCCCTCGCGCTGGCCTGCCGGCCCGAGCTGCTGCTGGCCGACGAGCCCACGACGGCGCTGGACGCGACGGTGCAGAAGCAGGTCCTGGACCTGCTGCTGCGCCTGAACGACGAGCTCGGCACAGCGGTGCTGCTCGTCACGCACGACTTCGGGGTCGTCTCGCACGTCTGCGACACCGTCACCGTCATGCGGCGTGGCCGGGTGCTGGAGGAGGGGGCGGCCGGCGCCGTCCTGCGCTCCCCGCAGCACCCGTACACCCAGGCCCTGGTCAAGGCCGTCCCGCGGCTGCACCTGTCCCAGGCCGAACGGTCGGTCCCACGCCAGGAGCGGCGTCTGCACGAGTTCGCCGAGGTGCTGGCCTCGGTGGGGGAGGAGAGCCGGTGAGCCCTCGGAACCGTCCGACGGAACGGGGCAGGTACGACGACGTCCTCGTCGTCCGCGACCTGCGCAAGGTGTTCCCGGCACGTGGCGGGGGTCGCGACGTCGTGGCCGTCGACGACGTGTCCTTCGACGTCCGGCGCGGGCAGACCTGGGGCCTGATCGGGGAGTCGGGGTCCGGCAAGACGACCACGGGCCGGATGGTCCTGGGCCTGGAACCCGCGACGGGCGGCTCGGTCGACTTCGACGGCACCGAGATCGTCCGGGCCCGGCCCAAGACCTTGCAGGCGCTGCGGCGCCGCGTGCGGATGGTCTTCCAGGACTCGGGCTCCGCGTTCAACCCGCGGCGGCCCGTCGGGGACCAGATCGCCTACGGGCTCCACCGGTACGGCATCGCCTCGGGCGCCGAGGCCCGCGCCCGCACGGTGGCCCTCGTGGAACGCGTGGGCCTGGAGGCCTCCCACCTGGACCGCTACGTCCACGAGTTCTCCGGCGGCCAGCGGCAGCGGCTGGGCATCGCCCGCGCGCTCGTCACCGACCCCGACTTCGTCGTGCTCGACGAGCCCACCGCCGCGCTGGACGTCTCCGTGCAGGCCCAGGTGCTCAACCTGCTCAAGGACCTGCAGGCAGAACGCGGGCTGACGCTGCTGCTCGTCACCCACCACCTGGCCCTCGTGGAGCACATGTGCGACCACGCCGGCGTCCTCGAGCACGGGCACCTGGTGGAGAGCGGCCCCGTGGACCGGCTGCTGACCGATCCGCGCACCGACACCACCCGGGCCCTGCTCGACGCCGTGCTCGAGCCCACCGCCTGACCGACTCCCTGACCGACTCCCTGACCGACCGCCGAACCGACGACCTGGAGGAGACTCGTGACCACCCCCGTCCCCGGACCGCTCACCCCGCCGGACGCGGCGACCGTCGCCGCGCTGTCCGACCACTACGGCTTCGGCCTGACCGGGGCCGAGGTGGCGGAGTTCCAGACCGCCGTCGCCGCCGGCCTGGTGTCCTCGCACGTGGTGGAGCGCCTGCACCGCGAGGCGCAGCCCCCCGTGCCGCAGCGCGAGTGGCAGGTCCCGGTCGACGACCCGCTGGGCGCCTGGGCCGTGACCACCTCGATCGAGGGCGCCGCCGACGGCCCGCTGGCCGGGCGGACCGTCGTCGTGAAGGACAACGTGGCCGTCGCGGGCGTCCCGATGGTCAACGGGTCCTCCGTCCTGGAGGGCTTCGTCCCCGGCCGCGACGCCACCGTGGTGACCCGGCTGCTGGCCGCCGGGGCCACCATCACGGGCAAGTCCACCTGCGAGAACCTGTGCTTCTCGGGCGCCAGCTTCACCTCCTGGCCCCGGCCGGTGGGCAACCCGTGGGACCCCTCCCGCAACGCGGGCGGTTCCTCCAGCGGCAGCGCGGCCATCGTGGCCACGGGCGAGGCCGACCTGGCGGTCGGCGGTGACCAGGGCGGCTCGGTGCGCATGCCCGCGGCGTTCAGCGGCATCGTGGGTCACAAGCCCACCCACGGCCTCGTCCCCTACACCGGCGCCTTCCCCATCGAGTCGACGATCGACCACCTGGGACCGATGACGCGCACGGTGGCCGACGCCGCGCTGATGCTCGGGGTGATGGCCGGCCCGGACGGGTTCGACGAGCGCCAGCCCACCACCGTGCCGACCGTGGACTACGTCGCCGCCCTCGACGACGACGTCAGCGGGCTGCGCGTCGGTGTGGTGTCCGAGGGCTTCGGGCACCCGGTCTCCGAGACGGAGGTCGACGACGGCGTCCGCGAAGCGGTGCAGACCCTGCGGGCCGCGGGCCTGACCGCCCAGGAGGTGTCGATCCCGTGGCACCTGGACGCCTTCCACGTGTGGAACGTCGTCGGCACCGAGGGCGCCGCCTACCAGATGCTCGACGGCAACGGGTTCGGCATGGGCTCGCAGGGCCTCTACGACCCCGAGCTGATGGAGTTCTACGCCCGGAACCGGGTGCAGCGGGGAGCGGAGCTGTCCCGGACCGTGAAGTTCGTCGGCCTGTCGGGCCGGCACACGTTCCAAGCCGGCGGCGGGCGCTACTACGCGATGGCCCGCAACCTCGCCTACACCGCCCGCGCGGCCTACGACGAGGCCCTGGCGCGCTACGACGTGCTCGTCATGCCGACCGTGCCCTACGTCGCGCGGCCGCTGCCCGAGCCCGGGTGCTCGCTGGCCGAGTACCTCGACACCGGACTGTCGATGATCGTCAACACCGCTCCCTTCGACGTGACCGGGCACCCCGCGTGCACCGTCCCGGCCGGCCTGTCCCGAGGGCTGCCCGTCGGCATGATGATCGTGGGCAGGCGGTTCGAGGACGCCACCGTGCTGCGCGTCGCGCACGCCTACGAGACGGCCGTCGGTGGTTTCCCGGCTCCGCCGGTGCGCACCGCGGCGGCGGTGTGAGCACGGTGACGACCGGGGCGCCGGACCTGGTGGGGCGGACCCTCACCACCGTCCTCGGGCACGAGCGCGAGTTCGCGGCGCAGTTGCACGCGCTGAGCCACCGCGGCGCCGTGGACGAGGTGGAGGTCGCCGAGGAGGACCTGCCCCGGCGCCGGCTGCGGCTGACCTCCCGTGCCGGCACGACGTACGCCCTGTCGCTGCCCCGCGGGGCCCGGCTCGCCGACGGCTCCGTGCTGCGGCTCGACGGGGAGGGGGCCGTGGTGGTCCGGACCCGCGCAGCGGGACGGCTGCGGCTGCGGCCGCTGGACCCGGGGGCGGCGCTGCGGCTCGGCTTCCTCGCCGGGCACCTGCACTGGGTCGTCGAACTGGCCGACGACCCGGACGGCGGCGACCTCGAGGTGGTCCTGCAGGCCCCCGTCGAGGAGTACCTGGCCCGGCTGCCGGAGCTGCTCGACGCGGGCCGCGTCGAGTGGGCCGCGGTGGGACGTCCGTGAGGTGGACCCCGCCGCCCTGCTGAGGGTCCTCGCCCTGGGCGACAGCGCCTTCCCCAGCGGAGGCCTGGCCTTCTCCGGAGGCCTCGAGGCGGCGGTGCACGCCGGGCACGTCCTCGACGAGGACGGGCTGCGCACCTTCGTCGTGGCGGTCCTGCGGGGGCGCTGGGCGCTGACGGAGCGGGTCTTCCTCGCCCGCTGCGCCCGCGCTCCCGGACTGGCCGGAGCCCTGGCCGTGGACCACGACGTGGAGACCTCGGCCACCGTCGAGGAGCTGCGCCGGGCCTCCCGGCGGGCCGGGCGCGCCGCGCTCGGCACCCACGTCGCCCTCGGCGTGCCGGAGGCGGTCGAGTTCGCCGCGCTCGTCGACGCGGGCCGCTCACCCGGGCACCTGGTGACCGTGCAGGCCGTGTGCCTGCGGGCAGGCGGCCTCGACCCGGACGAGGTCGAGGCCGTCAGCGCCTGGAACCTGGTCAGCCAGCTCGCCGCGGCCGGCCTGCGGCTGGGGCTGTGCGGTCACCTCGGTGCGCAGCGGGTCATCGCCACGGGCAACGCCGTGGCCGCCGAGGTCCTGCGCGGCCCGTCACCCCCTGAACCCTCCACGTCCACCCCGCTGCTCGACGTCCTCGCCGCGCGCACGGTCGGCGACGGCCGGATGTTCGCCGGCTGACCCCTCTCCCCACAGGACGGAAACGTGAACCTCACCCCCACCGAGATGGAACGGCTCACCCTGTTCACCGCGGCCGAGTTCGCCCGCCGGAACCTGCGCGAGGGCGTTCTGCTGAGCCTCCCCGAGGTCGTCGCCTACATCAGCGACGAGGTGATGCAGGCCGCCCGCCGCGACGAGGACTACGTCGACGTCCGCGACCGGGCCGGGCGGTTGCTGCGCGCCGACCAGGTCGAGCCCGGGGTGGCGCAGATGTGCCGGGTCGTCATGGTCGACGCCCCGTTCGCCGAGGGCACCAAGCTCATGGCCGTCTTCGACCCGGTCCCGGTCGTGGAGGGCGCGGTCACGCCGGGGGAGGTGGTCGTTCCCGACGGCGCCGCGGACCTGGAGCTGTTCCCCGATGCCGACCGGGTGCGGGTGGCCGTCGTGAACTCGGGGGACCGGGACGTGCAGGTGCGCAGCCTGACGCACTTCTTCGAGGTGAACCCGGCGCTGCAGTTCGACCGGCGGGCCGCGTGGGGTCGCCGGCTCGACGTCCCGGCCGGCTCGGGGGTCCGCTTCGAGCCGGGGGTCGTCGTCGAGGTCGACCTCGTCCCGTTCGCCGGGGACCGGGTCGTGCACGGCTTCGCGGGACTGGTCGACGGACCGCTGGACGCCCCCGGCGCCTACGAGGAGGCCGTCCGGCGCGCCACGGCCCAGGGGTTCACCGGGTTCACCGGGTCCGACGCGTGAGCACCGTGAACCGCGCCGAGCGCGTCGCCGTCCACGGACCGACCACGGGAGACCTGGTCCGGCTCGGCGACACCGACCTGCTCGTCGAGGTCGAGGACGACCTCACCCGGCCGGGCTGGGAGCTGCTGGCCGGGGCGGGCAAGACCGTGCGGGACGGGGAGGGCTACCGGCCCACCGCGACCTGGCGCGACGGGGCGCTCGACCACGTCATCACGGGCGCCCTCGTCGTCGACGCCGTGGCCGGCGTCGTCGTGGCCGACATCGGGATCCGCGACGGCCGCATCGTCGGGATCGGCAAGGCCGGCAACCCCGACCTCATGCCGGGGGTGCACCCCGACCTCCTCGTCGGCCACCTCACCACACCGATCCCCGCGCACGGCATGGTCGTCACGGCCGGCGGCATCGAGACGCACGCCCACCTGATCTCCCCGCAGCAGGCGGACCACGCGTTGTCGACGGGGACCACGACGCTCATCGGCGGTTCCCCGGGCCCGGCGTTCGAGGTGGGCTCGGGCAGCCGGCACAACCTCGGCCGGTTCCTGCAGGGGGCCGACGACCTGCCGGTGAACGTCGTCGCCTTCGGCCGGGGGAGCTCGCACGCCCCCGCGGTCACCGAGTCGGTGCGCGGCGGCGCGGGAGCGGTGAAGATCCACGAGGACTTCGGGGCGAGCCCCGCCGTGATCGACGCGACGCTGCGCGCGGCCGACGCGGCGGACTTCGCCGTGCACCTGCACACCGACTCCATCAACGAGTTCGGCTTCGCCGAGCGCACGCTGGCCACCATCGGCGACCGGACGATCCACATGTACCACGTGGAGGGTGCCGGTGGCGGGCACGCCCCGGACGTCATCCGCTGCGTGGGCCTGCCCAACGTCGTCCCGGCCTCGACGAACCCGACGAACCCCTTCACCCCGGCCGCGCTGGAGGAAGGGGTCCCGATGACGATGATCGCGCACCTGATGGACCCGTCCTCCCCGGTCGACGTCGCCTTCGCCGAAGCGCGGATCCGGCCGGGGACCATGGTGGCCGAGGACTTCCTGCACGACTCCGGCGCGATCTCCATCTTCGGCAGCGACACCCAGGGGATGGGGCGGGTCGGCGACAACATCGCGAACTGCTGGCAACTGGCCCACGTCATGAAGGAGCGCGTCGGGCGACTGCCGGAGGAGACCACCCGGGCCGCGGACAACGAGCGGGTGAAGCGCTACGTCGCCAAGTACACCGTGAACCCGGCGATATCCATCGGGGCCGGGGACCTGCTGGGTTCGATCGAGGCCGGCAAGCTCGCCGACCTCGTGCTGTGGCCGCGGGAGTCCTTCGGGGTCAAGCCTGCGATGGTGCTCAAGGCCGGGTACGTGGCCTGGGCCGCCCTCGGAGACGCCAACGGCAGCATCTCCTCCTCCGAGCCCGTGCTGCAGCGGCCCAACTGGGGAGCGCTGGGCCGCGCCCCGTCGCAGCTGGGCCTGAACCTCGTCTCCCGGCTGGCCCTGGAGGACGGGGTCGCCGACCGCCTCGGGCTGCGCAAGGCGTGCGTCCCGATCGACTCCGTCCGCGGGCTGCGCAAGTCCGACATGGTCCGCAACGACCACCTGCCGCACGTCGAGGTCGACCCCCGCACCTACCAGGTGCGCGCCGACGGCGTGCTGCTCGACGCCCCGCCGGCCCGGCGGGTCCCGCTCAACCGGAGGTACCTGCTGCGATGACCGTCCTGGAGAACCCGCCGCCGACGACGACCGCTGCCCGGGTGGGGATCGGTGGGCCGGTCGGCAGCGGCAAGACCGCCCTCGTCGAGCGGTTGCTGGCCGAGTTCGCCCGGCGCGGGCGCAGCGTCTGCGTCGTCACCAACGACCTGGTCACCACCGAGGACGCCGAGCGCGTCCGCGCGTCCGGGCTCATCGACCCCACCCGGGTGCTGGCCGTCGAGGCCGGCGGCTGCCCGCACACCGTCATCCGCGAGGACCCGTCGCTGAACCTGGCCGCCGTGGAACGGCTCGAGCGCGAGCACCCCGGCACCGAGCTGGTGCTGCTGGAGAGCGGTGGGGACAACCTGGCCTCGACGTTCTCCCGGGACCTGGTCGACTTCTGGGTCTTCGTCATCGACACCGCCGGGGGCGACGACATCCCGCGCAAGCGCGGACCGGGGGTCGTCCGGGCCGACCTGCTGCTGGTCAACAAGACCGACCTCGCCCCGCACGTGGGGGCCGACGTGGCCCGGATGATCGCCGAGGCGCACCAGGTGCGCGGGGGCAGGCCGGTCCTGACCTCCGACCTGCGCTCGGGGGCGGGGGTGCGCGAGGTGGCCGACCTGCTCGAGCGCGAGGTCCTGTTCGGGTGAGCGAGGAGGCTCCGAGCCACCTCGACCTGGAGTTCTCCGGCGCGGGAGGACGGGTGCGCCTGGACCGCCGCGTCGCCCGCTGGCCGTTCGTGGTGGGCCGGGTGTTCCCCGCCGCCGGGACCACCGGCGCACCGAGCGGCCGGCTCGTCGTGCAGCAGGCCGGCGGAGGCCTGCACGACGGCGACCGGTGGCGGCAGCGGGTGTCCGCCGGCGGGGTCGTGGTCGAGGTCCGCGGTCAGGGCGCCGTCCTCGTGCACCCGCCGGCGTCGGGACCGCCGCGCGGGGTGGTCGAGGACCTGTGGCTGGGAGCGCGGGCCGGAGCGGTGCTGGAGCACTGCTCCGAGCCGCGGCTGCTGCTGCCCGGCGCGCGGCTGCACACCCGGACGACCGTGGAGGCGGCCGCGGGGGCCGCGGTCGTCGTCGCCGAGTCGGTCGCCCGGCACCCGGCCACCGGCCCGGTGGACGGCGGCGCCACCACCGAGCTGCGGGTGCACGGGGCCTCGAGGGAGCTGCTCGCCCTGGACCGCACGGACCTGCCGCCGCGCGGCGCGGAAGGCGGGGTCTGGGATGCGGTGGGGACGGTCGCCGTCCTGGTCGGGGACCGGTCGTCGTCCTGCCCCGTCCTGCCCCGCCCCGACCTGCCCGAGGTCACCGGCGCCGTCCTGGCCGCGACGCGCCTGCCCCGCCGGGCCGGTCTCCTGGTGCGGTGGTGCGCCCGCGACGTCGCGGCGGGGCGGCGTGCCGAGGCCGTCGCCCGCGCAGCCGCCACCGCGCTGCTCGCCGGGCTCGCCGCCGACCGGTCGGCGAGGTCAGAGCAGCGCGAGCACCCCCTCGCGCAGGGCGAGGACAGCGGCCTCGGTGCGGCTGCGCACACCCAGCTTCGCGAGCACGTGCTCCACGTGCGTGGAGACGGTGCGCCGGCTGGCGTGCAGGTCCCGGGCGATCT
The DNA here is from genome assembly GCF_050871885.1 of Kineococcus aridisoli. NCBI lineage: Bacteria > Bacillati > Actinomycetota > Actinomycetes > Kineosporiales > Kineosporiaceae > Kineococcus > Kineococcus aridisoli. The sequence goes on from NZ_JBJLSF010000033.1 coordinate 21,097, forward strand.
CCTCGTTGGACGCCCCTGAGGCCAGCCCGGTCAGGACCTCCACCTCACGGCGGGACAGGCCGCCCGGGACGGGCGCCGGTTCGCACCGCACCACCGAGGCGATGCCCGGCGAGGAGGACGGCTCGCCCCGCAAGCGCCAGGGCAGCCGGTGACCGGGGACCCACGCGAAGCCGCCGGCGCGGTCCCGCAGCCGGCGCGCGGCCTCCAGCAGCTCGTCGGGCACCTGCGCGGCCCGGAGCGCCGTGCAGTCGCCGGCGTTCGAGACGGCGATGCGCAGCGGCTGGTGCTCCGGGTCGGCGGGCGGCTCGTCGCCGGAGCCGGCCAGCACCGTCGTCCACCGCGGTGAGACCAGCCGCAGCACCTCGACCGCCGGGTCGTCGGGGTGGGCGGCGGAGTCGGTGTTCAGCGTCAGCATGCCCGCGTACCCGCCGTCGGGCCGGAAGAAGGGGGCGGTCATGCCCTCGCGGTACCCGTGCGGGCGCAGGCTCTCCCGGTACAGCGGGGACCGCTCGGCGGGGAAGGGCAGGTCCTGCCAGCGGGTCGGGACGCGGCGCGCCGACGTGACGTGCCACATCGGGTCGCGCAGGTACACCGGTCCGTTGAGGTCGGCCAGCGTCTGCGCCTGGTAGCCGGCCTGAGCGACCAGGACGTGCCGGGTGCCGTTCCAGCGGGCCAGCGACGCCCCGGTGTAGGGCACCAGGGCGTGCAGCTCCGCCAGGGCGTGCTCAGCCCTGGTGCGGGCCGGACCCGTCGCGCTGCAGGCGGCCGCGATGCGTCCCGCCGCCCGGCTGGCCTCGGCCCAGCCCACCGGTCAGGCCTCCCTCAGGTGCAGTCCCTCGCGGTGCGCGCGGGTCGCGGCCTCGGTCCGGGTGCGCACCTGCAGCTTGGCGAGGACGTGCTCGACGTGCGTGGACACCGTCCGGGGGCTGGTGTGCAGGGCGGCGGCCACCTCCTGGTTCGTCAGCCCGTCCGCCACACCGCGCAGGACCTGCAGCTCGCGGCGCGAGAGCCCGCCGGGCACGGGGCGCTGCGCCAGGCGTGCGGTGACGGGCAGGGCGGGGACCGCCTCGTCGACCGCCACGTGCCACGGCCACCGCTGCCCGCGCTCCCAGACCAGGAAGCGTCCCGCCACCTCGGCCGGTCCCCCGGACAGCGCGGTGCGCAGCTCCTCCGAGGGCGACCACCCCGCGTCGAGCGAGGTGCAGTCGCCCAGGCCGGACAGCACGACGCGGTGCTCGGGGAACTCCCCGGCGGCCACCGCCCCGGACGGGGCGTCGCTCCCGGCGACCAGGGCCCGCACCACCTCGGCGAACCGCGCCGACAGCAGGTGCACCATCTCCACCGCCGCGTCGTCGGGGTGGCGGGCCGAGTCGGTGTTGACGTTGAGCAGGCCGACGTAGGCGCCGTCGGTGGCGAACAGGGGTGCCGCCATCCCCTCGGAGAAGCCGCACGGGGCCAGCGTCCGCTCGAAGAACGGCGAGCTCTCGGGGGCGAAGGGCAGGTCGCGCCACCGGGTGGGCCGTCCCCGGCCGAGGACCACCTGGCCGATCTTGTCCGCCAGGAACCCCTTCCCGTTGAGGCTCTCGGCGGTCTCGTCGCGGTACCCCGACCCCGCGACGGTGACGTGCCGGCCCCGGGTCGGGTCCCAGGCGCCGAGCGTGGTCCCCGTGTAGGGGATCAGCGTGCGCAGTTCGGCGAGGGTCTCCTCCGCGCGCGTGGCCGCGGACGACGCCCCGGCGCTCGCTCCGGCGATCCGGCCCGCGGCCGCCGCCGCCCCCATCCAGTCCATCCTCGGACGGTAGGGCCGTCGCGCGGCCGTCGGCGGAGCGCAACGTGGACGTGATGCAGGTTTTACACGTGCGTTCCACGGGCGCCGGGCAGGGGACGGACCCGGGCGCTCAGAAGTACCAGGGGAAGGGCGACCAGTCCGGCTCCCGCTTGCCCAGGAACGCGTCGCGGCCCTCGACGGCCTCGTCGGTCATGTAGGCCAGCCGCGTCGCCTCCCCGGCGAACACCTGCTGGCCGACCATGCCGTCGTCGACGGCGTTGAAGGCGAACTTCAGCATCCGCTGCGCGGTGGGGGACTTGCCGTTGACCTCCGCCGCCCACTGCAGCGCCGTGCTCTCCAGCTCCGCGTGCGGGACGACGGCGTTGACCATGCCCATCTCGTGCGCCTGCTGGGCGGTGTAGGGGCGGCCGAGGAAGAAGATCTCGCGGGCGAACTTCTGGCCTACCTGGCGGGCCAGGTAGGCCGAGCCGAAGCCGCCGTCGAAGGAGCCGACGTCGGCGTCGGTCTGCTTGAAGCGGGCGTGCTCGGCGCTGGCCAGGGTGAGGTCGGCGACGACGTGCAGGCTGTGCCCGCCGCCGGCGGCCCACCCCGGCACGACGGCGATGACGACCTTGGGCATGAACCGGATGAGCCGCTGCACCTCCAGCACGTGCAGCCGCCCGCCCTCGGCCTTCGCCCGCGCGGTGTCGACGCTGTCGGCGGTCTCGCCCTCGGCGTACTGGTAGCCGGAGCGGCCGCGGATGCGCTGGTCGCCGCCGGAGCAGAAGGCCCAGCCGCCGTCCTTGGGGCTGGGGCCGTTGCCGGTGAGCAGCACGCAGCCGACGTCGGGGGTGCGGCGGGCGTGGTCGAGGGTGCGGGCCAGCTCGTCGACCGTCCCGGGCCGGAAGGCGTTGCGCACCTGCGGGCGGTCGAAGGCGATGCGGACCGTCCCGCGGGCGGGGCCCTCGACGACGCTGCGGTGGTACGTGATGTCGGTGAGGTCCTCGAAACCGGGCACCTCCGCCCACGCCGCCGGGTCGAAGGTCTCGCTCACACCGGGAAGGGCCGACACACCCCCGACCCTAGCCCGGGGATGCTGGAGGGGTGCTGCCACCGCTGACCGACCTGCTCGAGGCCGCCTCCGTCGTCCGGCTGCCGCTGCGGCGCCGCTTCCGCGGCATCACCGAGCGCGAGGCCGTCGTGCTGGAGGGCCCGGCCGGCTGGGGGGAGTTCGCCCCGTTCCTGGAGTACGGGCCCGCGGAGTCCGCGCGCTGGCTCGCGGCGGGGGTCGAGGCGGCCTGGCGGGGGCTGCCCGCTCCCCGGCGAACGCGCGTGGAGGTCAACGCCACCGTGCCCGCCGTGCCCGCCGACGACGTGCCCGCCGTCCTCGCGGCGTTCCCGGGCTGCCGCACGGCCAAGGTGAAGGTCGCCGAGGCCGGGGCGCCCTTCGGCACCCGGCTGGCCGAGGACCTCGCCCGGGTGCGGGCGGTGCGCGAGGTCCTCGGCCCGGCGGGGCGGGTGCGGGTGGACGCCAACGCCGGCTGGAGCGTGCCGCAGGCGCTGGAGGCGCTCACCGCGCTCGGCGAGGTGGGGCTGGAGTACGCCGAGCAGCCGTGCGCGACGCTGGAGGAGATGGCCGAGGTCCGCCGCCGGCTGGCCGCCGCGGGCACGCCGGTGCCGCTGGCCGCCGACGAGAGCGTGCGCAAGGCGGAGGACCCGCTGCGGGTGGCCGGGCTGGAGGCCGCCGACGTCGTCGTCGTCAAGGTCGCGCCGCTGTCCGGGGTGGCGCGGGCGCTGGAGGTCGCTGCCGCCTGCGGGCTGCCCGTCGTGGTCTCCTCCGCGCTGGACACCAGCGTCGGGCTGGCGGCGGGCACCGCGCTCGCGGCCGCGCTGCCGCAGCTGCCGCACGCCTGCGGGCTCGGCACGGCGGCGCTGCTGGCCGCCGACGTCAGCGCGCGGCCGCTGCTGCCGGTGGACGGCGCGCTGCCGGTCGGGCCGGCCCGCGCCGACCGGGAGCTGCTGGAGCGGCACCGGGCCGACCCGGGGCGCGAGGCGTGGTGGCGCCGGCGCATCGCGGACTGCCACGCGGTGCTGGCCGCGGGCGCCGGCGGCTGAGCGGCCTCAGCGGCCCCTCAGCGGCCCCTCAGCGGCCCAGTTGCTCCGCGGTCCGCACGTAGTTGCTGATGCGCGCGGTGCACACCCGCCGGCCCTGCTCGTCGGAGATCACGACCTCGTGGCTGCACAGCGTGCGGCCCAGGCTGATCGCCGTGGCCACCCCCGTCACCACGCCCTCGCGCACCGAGCGGTGGTGGGTGGCGTTGATGTCGGTGCCCAGCGCCAGCCCGCCCGGCCACACGTGCAGCAGCGCGCCCACCGAGCCCAGCGTCTCGGCGAGCACGCAGCTGGCCCCGCCGTGCAGGTAGCCGGCGACCTGGGTGTTGCCCGCCACGGGCATCGTGGCGACGACGCGCTGCGGGCTCATCTGCACGAACTCGATGCCCATCCGGTGCAGCAGGCTCCCGCCGCTCCAGGAGGCCAGCACCTCCTCCATCGAGGGGCCCGCCGGGGGAGTGGTGTCCACCCGCGGCAGGTTGCCACAGCGCGCGGGGCGCACCATGGAGGGGTGAACCCCTCGACCGCCCTCGCGACGGTCCTCGTCGACGCGCTCGTCCGCCTGGGCCTGCGCCACCTCGTGCTCAGCCCCGGCTCGCGCAGCGCGCCGCTGGCCTACGCCGCCGCCCGCGCCGCCGACGCGGGCCGGCTGGCGCTGCACGTGCGCGTCGACGAGCGCAGCGCCGGCTTCCTCGCGCTCGGCCTGGCCCGCGCCGGGGAGCTCGTCGCCGTCGTCACCACCAGCGGCACCGCGGTCGCCAACCTGCACCCGGCCGTCCTGGAGGCCTCCCACGCCGGCGTGCCGCTCGTGGTGCTCTCCGCCGACCGCCCGCACGAGCTGCGCGGCTCCGGCGCCAGCCAGACCGCCGACGCCCAGGCGCGCATGTTCCTGCCGTCGGTGCGCTACAGCGCCGACCTGCCCGCCCCCGTCGACCCGCTGCGGCAGGCGCCGGCCTGGCGCTCGGTGGTCTCCCGGGCGGTCGCGGCCGCGCTCGGCGCGCGCGGCGACGGCCCCGGTCCCGTCCACCTCGACGTCGGCTTCTCCGACCCGCTGACGCCCTCCCCGCAGGACCTGCCGGACGGCGAGCGCGGCCTGACCCGGGTCCCCGCACCGCCCGCGGCGCTCCCGGTCGCCCTGGCCCGCGGTCCGCGCACCCTCGTGCTGGCCGGGGACGCCCCCGACGCGCGCACCGGCGCGGCGGCCCGCGAGCTGGCCGAGGCCGCCGGCTGGCCGCTGCTGGCCGAGCCGAGCTCGGGCGCCCGCGCCGGCGAGCGGGCCGTAGGCCCCTACCGGCTGCTGCTGGACGCCGCCGACCCCGACGGGCCGCTGGGGGCGGTGCAGCGGGTGGTCCTCTTCGGCCACCCCACGCTCTCGCGGCCGGTGACGCGGCTGCTGGCCCGCGACGACGTCGAGCTCGTCGTCGTCAGCCCGTCCGGGACCTGGCCGGACGCCGGCTTCCGCGCGGCCCGGGTGCTGCCCGCGGTGCGCGCCGAGGGCCCGCCCGGGGCCGCCGAGCAGGAGTTCGCCGCCCGCTGGGACCGCGCCGGCAAGCTGGCCGCCGACGCCGTGGACGCCGTCCTCGACGGCGAGCGGGAGCTCAGCGGGCCGTGGGCGGCCCGCGAGGTGGTGCGCGCGTGCGCCGCGGACGGCTCCGGGTTCGTCGTCGCCGCCAGCAACCCGGTGCGCGACGTGGACCTGGCCGCCCGCCCCGCGGAGGTGGCCACGGTGTCCAACCGCGGGCTGGCCGGCATCGACGGCACGCTGGCCACGGCGTGCGGCGTCGCGCTGGCCCGGGGCGCCACCCGCCTGCTCGTGGGGGACCTGGCGTTCCTGCACGACGTCAACGCGCTGCTGCCGGTGCCCGCCGAGGCCCGCCCGGACCTGACGGTCGTGCTCGTCAACGACGACGGCGGCGGCATCTTCGAGACCCTCGAGCACGCCACCGCCGTCGACCGCTCCACCTTCGAGCGGGTCGTGGCGACCCCGCACGGGGTCGACGTCGCCGCGCTCTGCGCGGCCTACCGGGTGCCGCACGTGCGCCCCGCCACCCGCGAGGAGGCGGCCGCCGCCCTCGCCGCCCGCCCGGCGGGGGTGCGCGTGGTCGAGCTCGTCGTGGACCGCGCCGCCGTGCGGGTGCGCTCCGAGCGCCTCGCGGCCGCCGTGCGCGCCGCCGTCCTGGAGGGCTGAGCCCGCCCGGGGTGGTGCGTGCGGGGAGGGTGGGCGGGATCACGGCCTCCGGCGCCCCCCACGGGTGGGGGCGGGTGCCCGGCGGCTGCGAGACTGGAGGGGTGGGAACCGGCGACGTCACGGCCCAGCGCGAGCTGGCCGACCTCAGCAAGCGGCCGCAGCAGGTGGCGGCGATGTTCGACGACGTCGCCGAGCGCTACGACCGCACCAACGACGTGCTGTCCGCCGGGCAGGACCGGCTGTGGCGCCGGGCCGTGCTGCGCGCCGTCGACGCCCGGCCGGGCGAGCGGGTCCTCGACCTGGCCGCCGGCACGGGCCGCTCCAGCGAGCCGTTCGCCGACCGCGGCGTGCTGACGGTGCCGTGCGACTTCTCCGCCGGGATGGTGCGCGCGGGCAAGCGCCGCCGCCCCGACCTCGGCTTCGTCGTCGGCGACGCGACGCGGCTGCCGTTCGCCGACGGCGCCTTCGACGCGGCGACGATCTCCTTCGGCCTGCGCAACGTCGTGGACGCCGACGCGGCGCTGCGGGAGATGGCGCGGGTGGTGCGCCCGGGCGGGCGGCTGGTGGTCTGCGAGTTCTCCACCCTGCCGAACCCGCTGCTGCGCAAGGCCTACGAGCTGTACCTGCACCACGGCCTGCCGCGGGTGGCGCGGCTGGTCAGCTCGCACGCCGACGCCTACGGCTACCTGGTGGACTCCATCGACGCCTGGCCGGACCAGCCGGCGCTGGCCCGGCGCATCGCGGCGGCGGGCTGGGAGCAGGTGTCCTGGAAGAACCTCTCACTGGGCGTCGTGGCGGTGCACCGCGCCGTGCGCAGCGCCTCCTGAACGGGCGAACTACACTCGGGTCGACTTCGTGAAAACCTTCACAAGCAGCGGGAGGGAGTGACGGTGCACCAGCAGGACGCCGACGTGCTCGTCGTCGGGGCCGGGCCCGCGGGCTCGACGCTGGCGCGGCACCTGGCGAGCGCGGGCCGCCGCGTGCTGGTGCTGGAGAAGGCCGCCTTCCCGCGCGAGAAGGTCTGCGGCGACGGCCTGACCCCCCGCGCGGTGCACGAGCTGGACCTGCTCGGGCTGCCCACGCCCGCCGCCGACGGCTGGGTCCGCAACCGCGGCCTGCGGCTGCTGGGCGGCGGGGTCCGGCTGCAGGTGCCCTGGCCGGAGATCACCGACTTCCCCGCCCACGGGCTGGTGCACACCCGCTCCCGCTTCGACCAGGCCCTCGTCGAGCACGCGCGCGCGGGCGGTGCGAGCGTGCTCGAGCGCACCTCGGTGACCGGGCCGGTCCTCGACGAGCGCACCGGCCACGTCGTCGGCGTGACCGCCCGCCCCGTCGACGACGCCGGCCGCCGCGCCGGGGAGGAGACCACCTACCGGGCGCCGGTGGTCGTCGCCGCCGACGGCGTCGGCAGCCGGCTGGCGCTCGCCCTGGGCCTGGCCCGCCGCGAGGACCGCCCGCTGGGCATCGCCGTGCGCACGTACTTCACCAGCCCCCGCTCCGACGACGACTGGCTGGAGAGCTGGCTGGAGCTGCGCGAGGGCGACTCCTCCACCGGACCGCTGCTGCCCGGCTACGGCTGGGTCTTCGGCGTCGGCGACGGCACCTCCAACGTCGGGCTCGGCGTCCTGGACGCCGACGCGGGTTCCGGCGACATCGACTACCGCGACCTGCTGCGGCGCTGGACGGCGGCGATGCCCGCCGAGTGGCGCTTCCGCGAGGAGGACCAGGTCGGGCCGATCCGCGGCGCCGCCCTGCCGATGGCCTTCAACCGCACCCCGCACTACACCCGCGGGCTCGTCCTCGTCGGGGACTCCGGCGGGATGGTCAACCCCTTCAACGGCGAGGGCATCGCCTACGCCATGCAGTCGGCGCGGCTGGCCGCGCGCGCCGTCGACGACGCCCTGGCCGCCGCGGACGCGCGCGGGCGCGAGCGGGCGCTGCAGTCCTACCCGGCGGCGGTTCGCGCCGACCTCGGCGGGTACTACACGCTGGGCCGCGTGTTCGTCTCCCTCATCGGCCACCCGGAGGTCATGCGGATCGCGACGCGCTTCGGCCTGCCCCGGCCCGGTGTGATGAAGCTCGTGGTCAAGCTCCTGGCCAACCTGGCCGATCCGACGTCGAAGGACGCCACCGACCGCGTGGTCGTGGCGCTGAAGCGATTGGCCCCTGCCGCGTGAACACATCCCTGAGCGTGACGACCGGTGCGCTGCCCACGACCGACCCGGCGCTGGAGCTCGCCCTGCGCGAGGGCCTCGACGTGGTCGAGGCCCGGCTGCGCGCGGCCGTCGGCAACACCGACCCCCTGGCCGACGCCGCCTCCCGCCACCTGGTGGAGGCCGGCGGCAAGCGGGTGCGCCCGATGCTGACGCTGCTCGGCGCGCACCTGGCCGACCCGGTGCGCGCCGCGGTGGCTCCCGAGGTCCTCGACGCCGCCGTCGTCTGCGAGCTGACCCACCTGGCCTCGCTGTACCACGACGACGTCATGGACTCCGCCCCCACGCGCCGCGGAGCGCCTGCGGCGCACCACGTCTGGGGCAACAACGTGGCGATCCTCACCGGCGACCTGCTCTTCGCGCGCGCCTCCAACGTCGTCGCGGGCCTGGGGCCGCAGGCCGTGCGGGTGCAGGCGGAGACCTTCGAGCGGCTGTGCCTGGGCCAGCTGCACGAGACCGTCGGCCCGCGCCCGGACGAGGACGCCGTCGCGCACTACCTCGACGTCCTCAGCGACAAGACGGCCTCGCTCATCGCCACCGCCGGCCGCTTCGGCGCGATGTTCGCGGGCGGCTCGGCGCAGGTCGTGGAGGCGGTCGTCCGCTACGGCGAGGACGTCGGCGTCGCCTTCCAGCTGGCCGACGACGTCCTCGACCTCACCAGCGAGGCGGGCGACTCGGGCAAGCGCCCGGGCACCGACCTGCGCGAGGGCGTGCCGACGCTGCCCGTGCTCCTGGTGCGCCGCGCCGCCGCCGAGGGCGACGCGGCGGCCGCGGAGGTCGTCGCGCTGCTGGACTCCGGCCGGCTGGGCGACGACGCCGTCCTGGCCCGCGCCGTCGAGGCGCTGCGGGCGCACCCGGTGACGGCGCAGGCCCGCGCCACCGCCCGGCAGTGGGCCGAGCGCGCCACCACCCACCTGGCCGCGCTGCCGCCCTCCCCGGCGCGGCAGGCGCTGGAGGCGTACGCGGGGACGGTCGCCGACCGCGTCAGCTGAGCCCGCGCGGAGGGCTCAGCCCTTCTCGTAGCTGCGCAGCGCGTTGCCGAGGCCGAAGAAGGTCGGCGCCCAGTGGCCGACGAAGATGCCCCAGCGGTCGGCCCGGTCGATGCCGGCGTCCTCCTTCTCCTTGGAGATCGTCCACGCCAGGAACGACAGGCCGATGCTGGCGAACCCCGCCGTGTAGGCCCACTCGGACTTGACGCCGAGGTCGTGCAGCTTCTCGATCATGGTGGCTCCTCCGCTCGTGCCGGGCCGCCCCGGCGCGGGCGGTTCCCTCGGTGAGCACATCCGACCGCTGCACGGCGATCACCGCCACTCGGGACGATCACCGACGAGGGGTGCGGGGGTGACGGTGCGCGGCGGCCCGGGGACCGCGCGTGGCGGTGGTGGCGCCGTCCCGGTGGTCCGCGGCGGGATCGGCCCGCAGGCCGGTCGGGCCCGGCCAGCATGGCGCGGTGAGCGCGCGCCCGACCCTGCCCCCCGACCGCGGCCCCGGCGCACCGGTGACGGGGCGGGTGCCCGCGCAGCGCGTCGCCGGCACCGGCACCGGCCGGGAGGGCGCGCGCGGCGGCGGCCGCCACCGCGGGGACGGGCGGGTGCGCTGGCGCGGGCCGCGGCTGCTCTCGCGCGGCTGCACGGGCGCGGCGCTCGTGTGCAGCGCCGTCGCCGTGCTGCTGAGCGCGCAGGCCCGGCCGGCGGCGATCGCGGTCGCCGCCGCCGGGCTGGTGCTGGCGCTGGCCGGCGCGGCCGCCGACCGGGAGCTGCGCGGGCGCCTGCGCGGACGCGGGAGCGGTCCACGGGGTCGCTGAGCCGACCGGCCGGCCGGTGCGCTCAGCGCTCCCGGTCGCGGTCCCTGTCCCGGTCGCGGTCCCTGTCCCGGGAGGGCTGCACCCGCTTCGGCTCGCCCGCCACCTTCGGGTAGTTCGGCGGGTAGGGCAGGTCGCCCAGGCCGCCGGCCTCGTCGCGCGCGGCGAGCTCCAGCAGCGCCTCCAGGGAGCCCGCGCGGTCGCGGCGCCCGGCCCACAGGTCGCCCACGGCCGCGAAGCGCTCGGGGAAGGTCGTCAGCGTCAGGTCGTCGGGGCCGACGTCGCTGTCCAGCTCGGCCCACGTCAGCGGGGCCGACACCGTCGCCCGCGGGGTGCGCCGCAGCGAGTACGCGCTGGCGATGGTGCGGTCGCGGGCGTTCTGGTTGTAGTCGACGAACACCTGCGCACCGCGCTCCTCCTTCCACCACGCCGTCGTCACCCGCCCACCGGCCCGGCGCTCCACCTCGCGGGCCAGCGCGATCGCGGCCCGGCGGACCTCGGTGAACGTCCAGCGCGGCTCGATCGCCGCGAACACGTGCAGCCCGCGGCCGCCGGAGGTCTTGGGGGAGCCCTCCAGGCCCACCTCGCCCAGCAGCGGGTGCAGGACCTCGCGGGCCACCTCGCGGGCCTGCTCGAAACCCGTCCCCGGTTGCGGGTCCAGGTCGACGCGCAGCTCGTCGGGGTGCTCCACGTCGGGGGCGGTGCAGTGCCAGGGGTGGAAGGTGATGGTCGACTGCTGCGCGCCCCAGACGATCGTCGCCGTGTTCGTCGGCCGCATCGCGTCCGCGCTGCGCCCGGAGGGGAAGGTGATCCGCACGGTGTCCACGAACGGCGGCGCGAACCTCGCGATCCGCTTCTGGTACACCTCCTCGCCCTCGATCCCGTCGGGGAAGCGCTGCAGGTACGTCGGCCGGTCCCGCACGGCCTCCAGCAGCGCGGGCGCGACGAGGCGGTAGTGCTCGACCACGGCCCGCTTGGAACCGCGCTCCCCGAGCTGTGGGTAGTACGCCTTGTCCGGGGAGGTGAGGCGGACGGCGATCCCGTCGACGTCGAGCTCCTCGGCCGGTGCCCCCGCGGCCATCAGCGCGTCCCCGACAGGACGTCGGCCAGGTCGTAGTCGGCGGGGACCTCCAGCTGCTCCAGCGTGCAGGAGGCCGGTTCCCGGTCCGGCCGCCAGCGCAGGAACCGCGGCGAGTGCCGGAACCGCCGGCCCTCCAGCTGGTCGTACTCGACCTCGCACACGAGCTCCTGGCGCACCGGCACCCACGAGGAGTCCGCCCGCGCGTGCCAGCGGTTGGGCTCGCCCTCCTCGCGCACGTCCTCGCCCAGGCGCAGCGCCGACAGCTGCTCCAGCAGCTCCGCGCGCCGCGCCGCCGTGAACGCGCTCGCCCCGCCCACGGTCACCACGCCGGAGCCGGTGTGCAGGCCCAGCAGCACGGAGCCGACGCCGGGCACGCTCTTGTGCTCGCGGTAGCCGACGACCACGCAGTCGGCGGTGCGCCGGTGCTTGACCTTCGTCATGACCCGCTCCCCGGGCAGGTACGGCGAGTCCAGGGGCTTGGCGACCACCCCGTCGAGCCCGGCGCCCTCGAAGGTGGAGAGCCAGCGCACGGCCAGCGCGGTGTCCGCCGTCGCGCTCGTCACGTGCACGTCCGGCCCGCACCCGGCGAGCGCGGTCGTCAGCAGCTCCCGGCGCTCGCCGCACGGGCGCTGCCGCAGGTCCTGCTCGCCGAGGGCGAGCAGGTCGAAGGCGACGAACTGCGCGGGCGTCTCGCGGGCCAGCGCGGCGACGCGGCTGGCGGCCGGGTGGATGCGCTGCGACAGCAGCTCCCAGGACAGCCGGCCGCCGTCGGGGGCGGGGACGAACAGCTCGCCGTCCACCACGCAGCGCGGCGGCAGCTGCGCGCGCACGGCCTCCACGACCTCGGGGAAGTAGCGCGTCAGCGGCTTGGTGTTGCGCGAGCCCAGCTCCACCTCGTCGCCGTCGCGGAAGACGATGCAGCGGAAGCCGTCCCACTTCGGCTCGTACAGCCACGCCGGGGCGCCGGCCGGCTGGGCGGGCACCGCCTTCGCCGCCGTGGCCAGCATCGGCTCCAGCGGCGGGCGCACCGGCAGGTCCATGGCGCCACTCTGCCGCAGCGGGCCCTCCTGCTCCACCGCCCCGGTTCTGCTCTACTGCCCCGGTGACGACCCCCGGAACCGCTGCGCTGAGGACCGTGGTCCTCGACGACGACCCCACCGGCACCCAGTCGGCCACCGGGGTCCGCGTGCTGCTCGACTGCGACGCCGACCTGCTGACGGCCGCGCTGCGCCACGCGGGCAGCGTCTACGTGCAGACCAACAGCAGGGCCGTCGACGAGGCGAGCGCGGTCGCCCTCGTCGGCCGCATCCGCGACGACGCGCTGGAGGCCGGCCGCCGGCTCGGCGCCGAGGTGCGCTTCGTGCTGCGTGGCGACTCCACGCTGCGCGGGCACGTGTTCGCCGAGACCGACGTCTTCGCCGCCCCCGGCGACGTCGTCCTGCTCGTGCCGGCGTTCCCGGCCGGCGGGCGCACCACCGTCGGCGGGGTGCACCTGGTGCGCACGGCGGCGGGGGAGCAGGTGCCGGTGGGCGCCACCGAGTACGCCGCCGACCCGGTCTTCGGCTTCCGCAGCTCCTCGCTGGCCGACTACGTCGCCGAGAAGTCCGCGCGCACGCCGGTGCCGGTGCCGCTGGACGTCGTGCGCGACCCGCGCGCCCTGCTCGAGCGCTTCCTCGGCGCGCCCGCCGGGTCGGTGCTGGTCCCCGACGCGGTCGACGACGAGGACGTGCGGGCGCTGGCCGCCGCCGTCGACGCCGCCCGCGCGCACGGGCGGCGCCCGGTCGTGCGCTGCGCCGCCCCGCTCGCCGCCGAGCTGGCGGGGGTGGCGAGCACCGGCCCGCTGCCCCGCCCGGTCCTGGCGAGCCCGCCGCGCGTGCTCGTCGTCTGCGGTTCGCACACCGAGGGCGCGCGGGCGCAGCTGGAGCTGCTGGCGCGCGAGCACGGCCCCGCCGAGGTCGTGGGCACCACCGCCGCGCTGGCCGACCCGGCCGCCGCCGGGCGCGAGGCCGCCGCGCGCGCGGCGGCCCGGCTGGCGGGCGCGCCGCTGGTGGCGGTCGCCAGCGAGCGCGTGCGCTCGGCCGGGCACGGCACCCTCGCGCACGGCGAGAAGGTGATGGCGGCGCTGACCACGGCCGTGCGCGAGCTGCTGCCGCTCGTGGACGTCGTCGTCAGCAAGGGCGGCATCACCGCCGCCGAGGTCGCCCGCACCGGCATCGGCGCCACGAGCGCGCTCGTCGTCGGGCAGGTCGCCCCGGGCGTCTCGCTGTGGCGGATGACCGCCGCCGACGGCCGGCAGGTGCACCAGGTCGTCGTGCCCGGCAACGTCGGCGGCCCCGACGCGATCACCGACGCCGTGGCCTCGCTGGGCCGGTGAGCGGCGCCCGCGGGGGTCAGGGGGCCGGGACGGGGGCCGGGCGGGGGCGGGAGTGGCGCAGCGCGTCCGCCGTGAGCACCGCCAGCGCGACCCAGACCAGGCCGAAGCCGATCCAGCGCGAGGGCGGCATCGACTCCCCGAGCACGAACGCGGCGACGAACTGCAGCACCGGGGTGACGTACTGCAGCAGCCCGATGACCGTCAGCGGCACCCGGCCGGCGGCCACGGCGAACAGCAGCAGCGGCACGAGCGTGGCCGGCCCGGACAGCACGAGCAGCACCGTGTGCCAGCCGCCGGGGTCGGTGAAGGTGCTGCCGCCGCGGGCTCCGAGCACCGCGAGCGCCGCCGCCGCCGGCAGCAGCAGCGCCGTCGTCTCCAGCGTCAGCCCGGACAGGGGGTCCACCCCGCCGCCGGCGCGCGCCAGCCGGTTCTTCAGCAACCCGTAGGAGGCGAAGGAGACGGCGACCGTCAGGGCCATCCACGGCAGCCGGCCCAGGTCGGCGGTGATGACGACGACGGCCACCAGCCCGGTGCCGACGGCCACCCACTGGCTGCGCCGCAACCGCTCCCGCAGCACGAGCACGCCCAGCAGCACGGTGATGAGCGGGTTGACGAAGTAGCCCAGCGAGGCCTCCAGCACGTGCCCGGTGACCACGGCCAGGCCGTAGACGCCCCAGTTCACGGCGATCGCCACGGCGGCCAGGGCCAGCAGCCCCCGCTGGCGGGGGGAGCGCACGACGGCCAGCGCCCGCGCCCCCCGGCGCAGCGCCACCACGAGCACGACGCAGAGCACGAAGGTCCACACCACCCGCTGGGCGAGCAGCTCCAGCGCCCCGGTGGGCTTCAGCGCGTGGAAGTAGAAGGGGAACAGTCCCCAGACGGCGTAGCTGGCGAGCCCGGCGAGGACGCCGGTGCGGGTGCGGGGCTGGTCCACACCGGGCATCGTCGCGTCGGGCGCCCGCCGCCGCGGCGTTAGGCTTGCCTACGCACGTCCGCACGAGAGATCACCGCACCCACCACGAGAGGGACACCCCCCGCTGTGAGCGATTCGAACCGTCCGCTGCGCGTCGCCGTCGTCGGAGCCGGACCGGCCGGGATCTACGCCTCGGACATCCTCTCCAAGGCCGACCTGGGCGCCACGGGGTTCGACGGGGTGTCGATCGACCTGTTCGAGCGGCTGCCCGCGCCCTTCGGCCTCGTGCGCTACGGCGTCGCGCCCGACCACCCGCGCATCAAGCAGATCGTCGTCGCGCTGGAGAAGGTCCTGGGCCGCGGTGACGTCCGGCTGCTGTCCAACGTCGACTTCGGCACCGACGTGACGCTGGAGGACCTGCAGCGCCACTACGACGCCGTCGTCTTCTCCACCGGCGCGATCAGGGACGCCGCGCTGGCGATCCCCGGTGTCGAGGCCCCCGAGAGCCACGGCGCCGCCGACTTCGTCTCCTGGTACGACGGCCACCCCGACTACCCGCGCACCTGGCCGCTGGAGGCGTCGACGGTGGCCGTGCTGGGCGCCGGCAACGTCGCCCTCGACGTGGCGCGGATGCTCGCCAAGCACGCCGACGACCTGCTGCCCACCGAGATCCCGGACAACGTCTACGAGGGCCTGAAGGCCTCCAAGGTGACCGACGTCCACGTCTTCGCCCGCCGCGGTCCCGCGCAGGCGAAGTTCTCCCCGCTGGAGCTGCGCGAGCTCGGCCACGTCCCCGACGTCGACGTCCTCGTCGACCCCGAGGACTTCGAGTTCGACGAGGGCTCGATGGCCGCGATCCAGAAGTCCAACCAGACCAAGCAGGTCGTCAAGACCCTCACCGACTGGACCCTCAAGGAGGGCGAGTCGACCGCCTCGCGGCGCATCCACCTGCACTTCCTGCACGCCCCGACCGAGGTCCTGCTCACCGACGGGCACGTCAGCGGCCTGCGCACCGAGCGCACCCGCCTGGTCGGCGACGGCACCGTCGAGGGCACCGGCGACTTCCACGACTGGGACGTGCAGGCCGTCTACCGGGCGGTCGGCTACTTCGGCTCCCCGCTGCCGGGCATCCCCTTCGACGACCTGGCGGGCGTCATCTCCAACCACGAGGGCCGCGTGCTGACCCCCGAGGGGGAGGGCCTGCCCGGCGTCTACTGCACCGGCTGGATCAAGCGCGGCCCGGTCGGGCTCATCGGGCACACCAAGTCCGACGCCTCCGAGACCGTCCGCCACCTGGTCTCCGACGCCGCGCAGCTGCGCCGCGCCCCCGAGCCCGACCCGCAGGCGGTCCTGGACACGCTGACCGCCAAGGGCGTGGACGTCCTCACCTGGACCCACTGGGAGGTCCTGGACGCCTACGAGCGCTCGCTGGGCGCCCCGCACGGGCGCGAGCGGGTCAAGGTCGTCTCCCGCGAGGAGATGGTCCAGCGCTCGCGCGAGGCCATCGAGCAGGCCGAGCAGCCCGCCGAGAGCGGGGCCTGAGGTGCGGGTCGTCGTCTGCGTCAAGCACGTCCCCGACATCCAGTCGCCCCGCGCCTTCCGCGAGGACCGGCTGCTGGCCCGCGGCGGGGACGACGACACCCTCAACGAGCTCGACGAGGACGCCCTCGAGGCCGGGCTGCGCACCGTCGAGGCGGCCCGGGCCGCCGGCGACGAGGGCGAGCACGAGGTCACCGTCCTGACGGTCGGGCCCGCGCACGCCGTGGAGGCGCTGCGCCGCGGGCTGGCGATGGGCGCCACCAGCGCCGTGCACGTGGGCGACGAGGCGATCGCCGGCTCCGACGCCCTGGCCACGGCGCGCGTGCTGGCCGCGGCGGTCGCCCACCTGCACGCCGAGCGGCCCGTCGACCTCGTCGTCGCCGGGATGGCGGCCCTGGACGGGCTCACCTCGCTCGTGCCGGCGGCGCTGGCCGAGCTGCTCGGCTGGCCGCAGCTCACCCTCGCCGACGAGATCGCCGTCGAGCCGGGCGAGCGGGGGCCGCTCGTGCGGGTGCGCCGGGAGACCTCCACGCAGGTGGAGGTGCTCACCGCCCCGGCCCCGGCCGTGGTGTCGGTGACCGACCAGGCCTTCCGCGCCCGCTTCCCCGACTTCAAGGGCATCCTCGCCGCCCGCAAGAAGCCCGTGACGACGCTGGCGCTCGCCGACCTGGGCCTGGAGCCCGCCGCCGTGGGCCTGACCGGTTCCACCACCCGCATCACCGAGGCCGCGCCGCGTCCCGAGCGTCCCGACCGGGTGATCGTCACCGGGGGCGCCGAGACCGTCCCCGCGCTCGTGGACTACCTGGCGCAGAAGGGCTTCCAGTGACCGGCACCGCGAACGGCGCGGAGGGCGACGTCGTCCTCGTCCTGCTCGACCACCTCGACGGGCGGCTGCGCCCGACCTCGCTGGAGCTGCTGACGCTGGCGCGCGCGCTGCCCGGCGCGCAGGTCCACGCCGCGTGGATCGGGCCGGGCCCCGACGGGGCCGCGCTCGCGGCGGTCGGCGCGCACGGCGCCACGACGCTGCACCGCGTGCAGGTCTCCGGCGCCGACGAGCGCACCACCGCGGCCGCCGTCGACGCCCTCGTCGCGGTGGTCGGGGCCGCCGGCCCGTCGCTGGTGCTCGTGGCCTCCACCTTCGAGGACAAGGAGGTCGCCGCGCGCCTGGCGGTGCGCACCGGCGGCGGCGTCGTCACCGGCGCCCACGCCGTCGAGCGCACCGACGACGGCTGGCTGGCGCGCAAGACCGTGCTGGCCGGCTCGTGGGGCACCGCCTGCGCCGTGCCCGGCCGGCTGGCCGTGGTCGCGGTGTCCCCGCACGCCGTGCAGGCCACCGCCCTCGAGGGGGCGGCGCCGCCCGCGGTCGTCGAGCACCGCGTCGAGGCGTCCGCCGCCGCGCGCGCCGTCACCGTGGTCTCCCGGGCGCCCCGCCCGACGGGCGACCGCCCGCCGCTGGCCGAGGCGGAGGTCGTCGTCGTCGGCGGCCGCGGCGTGGAGGGCGACTTCTCGGCCGTGGAGGAGCTCGCCGACGTCCTCGGCGCGGCGGTCGGCGCCACCCGCGTCGCCACCGACGAGGGCTGGATCGGCCACGAGGCGCAGGTCGGGCAGACGGGCGTCACGATCAGCCCCCGGCTGTACGTGGGCGCCGGGGTCTCCGGCGCCGTGCACCACCGCGGCGGCATGGACGCCTCCTGGACGGTGGTCGCGGTCAACAGCGACCCCGACGCCCCGATCTTCGAGTTCGCCGACTACGGCGTCGTCGGCGACCTCACCGAGGTCCTGCCGGCGCTGGCCGCGGAGATCCGCCGCCGCCGCGGCTGAGGCGCCGCCGCGCCCGCCCGGCCCCCGGGCGGAGCGTGGCGGCCCGTCGCCGGGCGTGCGACCCTGGTCGCACCGGGCGGCCGCCGTCCGGCGAGGGGGTTCAGCACCGAGCTCCCGCCCCGCGGAGCACCGGTGCGCGACCGGCGCCCCGCGGACGCGGCGGTCCCGCCGCCGTCGTCGAGGAGCCCACCGTGCCGCACCCGCCACCCGCCCCGCCCCGCCACACCGCCCTGCCGCACCCGTGGACGTTCACCGTCGACGTGGCCGCGGGGCGCTGGCGCTGGAGCGCCCCCCAGGACCGCGAGCCCGTGGCGGGGTTCCCCGCCACCAGCGAGGAGGTCGCGGCCCGCGGGCCGGCCGGCCTGCGGCTGGTGCAGGCGGTCGAGCGGAGCGCGGCCGACGGCGAGGCGTTCACCCTCTCCCTGCGCACCGACGAGGGCGGCCGGCCCGCCTGGTGGCTGGCCCACGGCGGCCCCGGCGGCCCCGGCGAGGTCACCGGCAGCGTCGTGGAGACCACCCCCGCGATCGAGAACGCCGTCAGCGAGCGCACCACCGAGCAGGTGCGCACCGCCCTCGCGGGCCGCGAGGTCATCGACCAGGCCAAGGGCATGCTCATGCTCGTCTACGGCATCGACGCCGACGCCGCGTTCGGCCTGCTGCGCTGGTACTCCCAGCACAGCCAGGTCAAGCTCGCCGAGCTGGCCACCCGCCTGACGACGGCGGCCGCCGAGAGCACCTTCGCCGGCGGCACGCAGGCCCGCGCGGCCGTCGACGACCTGCTCAGCAGCGTGCTCGGCGACGCGGCGCCCCCGGCGGGCGCCGGCAGCGGCGCCGCGCTGCGCACCCGCCGGCGCGCACCCGCCGCCCCCGGCGCGCCGTGGGAGCTGCACGTGGAGGGCGAGCTGGACCTCGCGACCGCGCTGGACTTCGCGGACGCGCTGGCCGAGGTGGAGTCGCGCGCCCGCCCCGGCGACCAGGTCGTCGTCGACCTGACGGCCGTGGAGTACCTCGGCTCGGCGGGGATGACCGTCCTGGTGGGCGCCGACCGCCGCGGGCGCCGGCGCGGCACGCCGCTGCGCGTGGTCCTGGGCCGTTCCACCACCGTCCTGGACTTCCCGGGGCTGCGGGAGCTGACGGTCGTGCAGCCGGAGCGGCACGCCGAGCGCTCCGGCAGCCGCGCGGGCGGCTAGCTGGCCCCGGCCGGCCGGCCGGCCGGGGCCGGGGACGGGCGCCCGGTGGCGTCCCGGCGCGGCAGCGAGGCCAGGTCCAGCACCGCGGCGGCGATCGAGGAGTCCGCGGCGACCAGCCGCACCCCGTCGGGGCCCAGCCGCTCGAGCACGTCGACGAGCACCTGCACGCCGGCGCTCGCCAGCGGGGCGGTCGCCGACAGCTCCACCGTCACCGGCAGCGAGCCGTGGCGGGCCAGCCGCAGGACCTCCTCGCGCAGCCCCGGCGCGCCGCCGGCCTCCAGCGGCCCCTCGACCCGCAGCACCGGCCCGGCGGCGCCCACCGCGGCGCTCCAGCGCAGCTCGTCGGGCACAACCCGCGCCCCGGCCGGTGCGGGGAGCGCGGAGGCGCCGGCGTCGAAGGCGACCGGCCGGTGCAGCCGCCGCGCCAGGCGGACCGTGGTGCCCGCGGCCGTGGCCTCGACCCGCACGCGGCCGCCCTCGATGCCCATGAGCGCCAGACCGCGACCGCGGTCGCCGGGCAGCGCCGCCGGCTGGCGCCAGCGCCCCCGGTCGGTGACCGCCAGGTGCAGCACGCCGTCGTCGGCCAGCTCGCCCGACAGCTGCACCGTCCCCGTCCCGCCCCCGGCGTAGGCGTGCTCGACGGCGTTGGTGACGGCCTCCCCGGCCGCCAGCTCCACCAGCTGTCGCTGGCGCGGCTCGACCTCCAGCCCCTCCAGCCAGGCGCGCAGGCCGCGGCGCAGCACGAGCGGCGCCGTCGGGACGGCCGGGGCCGCCAGGCGCAGCGGGGCCGGGGCGGGGCGGCGCTGGGCCGCCAGGACGGTGACGTCGTCGACGAGCGGACCGCCCTCGCGCACGGCGCGGGCCGCCCGCTCGCACACCCGCTGCACCGCGCGCCCCGCCGCGCCGGCACCCGCGTCCCCGGCCAGGGCCCCGGCCACCAGGCGCAGCGGGTCGCCCGCGACCCCCTCCAGCAGGCCGTCGCTGTGCAGGACCAGCAGTTCCCCGTCCTCCAGCCGCGCCGTCCCGGTGCCCCCGCCCGCCGGTCCGCCCAGCGGCGCCGCACCCGTGCGCGGCAGCGGGCGGGCGCTGCCGTCCGCGGCGACGAGCAGGGGGGAGGGGTGGCCCAGCGTCCGGTACTCGACGTCCCCGGCGGCGGTGTCGACCACGGCGACGCAGGCGGTGGCGGCCCGCGCCCCCGGCACCCCCGCGGCGAAGGTGCGCAGCGCGTCCAGCGCCGCGTCCAGCCCCGCGCCCGCCCCCAGCCGCTCGGACAGCACCGTGCGCAGCTGGGACATGACGGCGGAGGCGACGACGCCGTGGCCGACGACGTCGCCGACGACGAGCGCGACGCGCCCGTCCGGCAGCGCCAGCGCGTCGAACCAGTCGCCGCCGGCCGCCTGCTCGGCACCGGCCACGAGGTACTGCGCGGCCAGGTCCAGGCGGGGCAGCAGCGGCAGCTGCGCCGGCAGCAGCGCCCGCTGCAGCTCGGCCTCGACGTCGCGGGCCCGCGCGTAGCGGGCGGCGGTCTCCTCCGCGGCCCGCACCCGCACCAGCGCGACGTCCAGCCGCGGCAGCAGGTCGGCCACCACCCGGACCTCCTCCTCGCCCCAGCCGCCGGGCCCGGGGCGGCGCAGGTCGGCCAGCAGCCGCCAGCCGACGGAGGTGCCGTGCGGGGCGTAGGGGACCAGCAGCCGGTCGCCCCCGGGGCCGGTCAGCGCGACGGGACGCCCCTCGCGCAGCCGGGCGCCCACGTCCTGCGCTCCGCCGGCGCCGGGCTCCGGCCCGCCCTCCGCGAGGTCCGGCACGTCCTCGCCGGGACGCACCAGGCGCCAGGAGGCCAGCCCCAGCCGCCGGTGGACGCGGTCGCCGATCGAGCGCAGCAGCTCCTCGGGGGAGGCCAGGCGGGCGAAGTCCCCGGCGACGGCGGCGTGGAACTGCGCGTCCGCCTCCCGCCGGACGTGGTCGGTGACGTCGGCGTTGGAGCCGGTGAGGCCGAGGAAGGTGCCGGCCTCGTCGAAGCGGGCCACGGTCGAGGTCTCGATCCAGCGCCACTGCCCGTCGGCGCGGCGCACCCGCGCGACCGCCCGGAACGCGCGCTGCTCGGCGGTGGCGCGGTCGAACTCGCGCAGGTACTCGTCGGCGTCGTCCGGGTGCAGGACCGCGCGCCAGCCGGTGCCCGTCATCACCTCGCCGGGGACCTGGAAGAACTGCCGGCAGTACTCGTTGACGAACGTGCAGCGGCCCTGCGCGTCGGTCAGCCAGACGGTCATCGCGACCGTGTCGGCGGTCTGGCGGAACAGGCGCCAGTCCGCGCGGGCGGCGTCCTCCACCTGCCGCGCGACGGGGTCCGCCGGCCGGCGCAGGCCCTCCCCGGGCACGTCCTCGCGCTCGCGGTCGTCGTCGGTCCCCACGAGGACCCAGGGTGGCCGACGCGCCGCCGGACCCGCCACCCGGCCCCCCGCGCCCCGCCACCGGTGCGTTTGCCGCGCTTCCGGGGTGTGCCGTAGGTTCGGCCCAGCCATCCAGAGCGACTGAGAGACCTGGCTCGTCGACGTCGCAGCAACCACCCGCGAGGGAAGGTGCTACCGCCAGGACCGATGGGAGAGAAGCGTCCTGTGAGCACCCTGCGCGTCCCCGCCACCGCCGCACGCCCCAGCGAGCCCGCCGTCCGCCGCCGCGCGGCCCTCGGCAGCTTCGTGGGCACCACGATCGAGTGGTACGACTACTACCTCTACGGCACGGCGGCCGCCATCGTCCTGGGCCCGCTGTTCTTCCCCAACGTCGGCGGCGCCGTCGGCGTCATCGCCTCCTTCGCCACGTACGCCGTCGGTTTCGCCGCCCGCCCGCTGGGCGGCGCGGTCGCCGGTCACGTCGGCGACCGGGTGGGCCGCAAGGCCGTCCTCGTGGCCTCGCTGCTGGTCATGGGGATCTCCACGACGTTCATCGGCCTGCTGCCCACGTACGCGCAGATCGGCGTGTGGGCCCCCGTGCTGCTCGTGGTGGCCCGGCTGCTGCAGGGCTTCTCGGCGGGTGGGGAGTGGGGCGGGGCGGTGCTGCTGTCGGTGGAGCACGCCCCCACCGGCCGGCGGGGCCTGTTCGGCGCGATCCCGCAGATGGGCTCGGCGGCGGGCATGGTCCTGGCCAGCGGGGGTTTCTGGCTGACCCGCTCCCTCACCTCCTCCGAGGCGTTCATGTCCTGGGGCTGGCGCATCCCGTTCCTGGCCAGCGCGGTCCTCGTCGTCGTCGGCCTGGTCATCCGGCTGAAGGTCACCGACTCCCCGGCGTTCACGGCGCTGCGCGAGGCCGACGGCCTGGCCCGCCGGCCCGTCGCGGAGGTGCTGCGCACCAACAAGCGCGGCGTGCTGGTGACCACCGGGATGCGGCTGGGGCAGAACGGCGGCTACGTGCTCTACACGGTGTTCGCCCTGACCTACCTCACCAGCGAGGTCCGCGAGGACGGCGCCGACGTGGGCCTGCTCGCGGTGCTCGTCGCCTCGGTGCTGAGCCTGGCCGCGACCCCGCTGTGGGGGATGCTCTCGGACCGCATCGGCCGCAGGCCCGTGTACCTGTTCGGGGCGGTCCTGACGGCGGTGTTCACCGTGCCCGCGTTCCTGCTCTTCGACACCGGCTCGACCGTCCTGATCGTCGCCTCGATCGTCGTCGCCATCAACCTCGGCCACGACAGCCAGTACGGGGCGCAGGGCGCGTTCTTCGCCGAGCAGTTCGACCAGCGCACCCGCTACAGCGGCGCCTCGCTCGGGTACTCGATCGGCGCGGTGCTCGGCGGCGGCCTCACCCCGCTCATCGCCGCCTCGCTGCTGGCGCTCGGGAACGGCTCGCCGTGGCTGGTGGCGGGGTACCTGTCGCTGCTGGCCGTGCTGAGCACCGTGGCGGCGGCGTGCACCCGCGAGACCGCCCACCGACCGCTGGAGGGACTGACCCGGTGAGCACCACGAGTTCGACGAGGCCGCTGCGCCTGAACGCCTTCGCGATGGCCTGCGTCGGCCACCAGGCCGCCGGCCTGTGGGCCCGCCCGGAGGACCGCAGCGCGGACTACCGCACGCTGCGGCACTGGACGGAGCTGGCGAAGCTGCTGGAGCGCGGTGGTTTCGACGCGCTGTTCCTCGCCGACGTCCTCGGCACCTACGACGTGTACGGCGGTTCCCGGGACGCGGCCGTGCGCGCGGCCGCGCAGGTCCCCGTCAACGACCCGCTGGGGGCGGTGTCGGCGATGGCGGCCGTCACCGAGACCCTGGGTTTCGGGCTGACGGTGACGACGACGTACGAGCAGCCGTACTCGCTGGCCCGACGGCTGACGACGCTGGACCACCTCACCGACGGCCGGGTCGCCTGGAACGTCGTGACGGGCTACCTGGACTCCGCCGCCAAGAACCTGGGGTTCGAGCGGCAGGTCGCGCACGACGAGCGCTACGACGTCGCCGAGGAGTACCTGGAGGTCTGCTACAAGCTGTGGGAGGGCTCCTGGGAGGACGGCGCCGTCGTGCGCGACGCCGCCCGCGGGGTGTACGCCGACCCGGCGAAGGTCCACGACATCGGCCACCACGGCCGCTACTTCGACGTGCCCGGCGCGTTCCTGTGCGAACCCTCGCCGCAGCGCACCCCGGTGGTCTTCCAGGCCGGCTCCTCCCCGCGCGGGCAGGAGTTCGCCGCCCGGCACGCCGAGTGCGTGTTCATCATCGCGCCGACCGCCGCGCACGCGCGCCGCACGGTGGACTCCCTGCGGGCCAAGGTCGAGCAGGCCGGGCGCGACCCGCGCTCGGTGCTGGTCTACGCGGGGCTGACGGCCCTCGTGCGCTCCAGCGACGCCGAGGCGGACGCGCTGCTGGCCGACTACCGCGCGCACGCCAGCCGCGAGGGCGCGCTGGCGCTGTTCGGCGGCTGGACCGGGGTGGACCTCGCCGGGCTCGCCCCGGACGCGCCGCTGCAGCACGTGAGCACCGACGCCAACACCTCCGCGCTGGCGGCCTTCACCCGGGACGCCGACCGCGAGTGGACCGTCGACGACCTCGCCCGGTTCGTCGCCGTCGGCGGTCGCGGACCCGTGCTCGCCGGCTCGCCGGCCACCGTCGCCGACGAGCTGGAGCGCTTCGCCGAGGAGGCCGACGTCGACGGCTTCAACCTCATGTACGCGACGATGCCGGGCACGTTCGCCGACGTCGTGGACCACCTCGTCCCGGAGCTGGACCGGCGCGGGCGCACGGCGCCGAAGGCGGCTCCCGGCACCACGCTGCGCGAGCGGCTGGGCTCGGGCGACGGGCCCCGGTTGGCGGGCACCCACACGGGCGCAGGCTTCCGCAGGTGAAGGCTCCAGTCTTCTAGATCACCTGCCGATGCTCCGTCCGTGCTCACCCGACTGCGCGACGTGAAGGTCGCCTCCAAGCTCTTCGCCGGTTTCGGCGTCGTCTGCCTGCTGCTGGCCGTCGTCGTCGCGGTCGGCATCAACCGCCTGCAGACCGCGCAGGCCAACCTGCACGTGGTGTCGACGTCCGGCGTCGCCTCCGTGGACACCATCGGCGATGTGCGGTCGGCCTACCTGCAGGTGCGCATGGACATCACCAACGCCGCCCTGGCCACCTCCCCGCAGGCCGTGGACGACTCCCTCAAGGCCATGACCGCCACCGACGCGGCGCTGGACGAGGCGTGGCAGCAGTACCTGGCCAGCAGCCCCGGCTCGCCCGCCGCCGACCGCGACACCTTCGAGCAGGAGCTGGCGGAGTACCGCTCGGTGCGCGAGCAGCTGGTCACCCTGGCCGAGGCCGATGACCGGGACGGCTACATCGCCTACCGCGCCAGCACCGTCGCCCCCGTCGCCCAGCAGATCACCGAGACGCTCACCACGCTGACCGAGGCCGAGTCGGCCGCCGCCGCGGACCTCGCCGCCGAAGGCTCCGCGCAGGTGCGCGCCGCCGTCGTGGTGCTGCTGGTGCTGGGTGCGGTCGCGGTGGCGGTTGCCGTCGCGGTGGCCATCGCGGTCTCCCGCTCCATCGCCGGCCCGCTGGCCAAGACCCTGGCCGTGGTGCGCGGCCTGGCCGAAGGCCGCCTGGACCAGCGGGTGGGCATCACCACCGGCGACGAGGTCGGCCAACTGGCCGGTGCGGTGGATGCCACCATGGAGCGCCTGGCGGCCACCATGCGCCGCATCGCCGGCAACGCCGGCACCCTGGCCTCCTCCTCCGAGGAGCTGACCACCGTGGCCACCCAGCTCTCCAGTGGCGCCGAGGAAGCAGCCACCCAGGCGCAGGTGGTCTCCGCGGCCACCGAGGAGATCAGCGCCAACATCGCCACCGTGGCCGCCGCCGGGGACCAGATGTCCTCG
>NZ_JBJLSF010000034.1:0-44406 GCF_050871885.1 Kineococcus aridisoli
GGCGGTGCGCACCGCCGGCGGCCCGGGAGCGGGGCTCACTCGCCCGGTGCCGCGCCGGCCGCGTCCGCGGGGGCGCCGAGGGCGGCGCCCGAACCCTGCGGGGCCTCCACCGCGGACCCCGCCGCGGCACCGGGCGCGGACCCCGCCGCGGCTCCCGTCGAGGCGCCGGCGGAGGCGCCGGCCGAGGCGTCCGGGGACTCGTCCCGGGTGGCCTGGTTCGGCTGCGCGGTGCGCGTGGCGGTGGAGCTCGTGGAGCTGGAGGAGCTCGTGGAGCTGGAGGAGCGCGCCGAGGCGGTCGGCGACGACTCCCCACCGGTGCCGTCGGTGGCGCTCGACGTCGCCGTGGCGGTGTCCGTGGCCGTCGCGTCGGAGGAGGCGCTCTCCTCGCCGGTGCTCGTGGCGCTGCCCGTGGCCGTGGGGGTGTCCGTCGGGGTGGCCGACTCGGTCGGCGTCGAGGGCGCCCTGGTGATCTCCCCGCCGAGGATGCCCCGGGAGACCGGCGTGCTCCTGTCCTGGCGCTGGGCCGCGACGCTCTCGCCGTTCACCTGCTCGTAGACGAAGATGCCGCCGACGGAGACGAGGAAGGCGACGACCCCCAGCAGCACGGCGTGGCGGCCGCGGAAGCGCTTGCGCGGCAGCGGGTCCGGCACCGGCACCGGCGGCAGGCCGGTGGTGTCGTCCGCCGCCCCGTCGCCGGGTGCGGGCACCGGCGGGTCGGTGCGCTCGGGGTGCTCGTCCTGCGCGGGCGGCACCGGGGAGGGCCCTGCGCCGTGGCGCTCGCGCGCGCGCCGGGCGGCCTCGGCGAGGCGCTCGCGGCTGACGTTGAGGTAGTGGTTGTAGATCGCCGCTGCCGTGGAGGCGATGACGCTGCCGGCCGCCGCACCGACCAGGGTGCCGTAGGAGCCGAGGCTCTTCAGCCCGGCCAGCAGGAAGGCGGAGGTCACCGCCGCGAGGGCGCCACCGGCGATCTGCAGCCAGTTGATGGTCAGGGTCTTGCGTTCTTCGGTCTGCTCGCTCATGCCGCCGCCCATCGTCCCACCCGCGGCGGCCACGACGGCACCGGCGCAGGGGTGCGTCCTGTGAAGACCCCGCGCACGGCCCGGTGGCCGAGCCGGGAGGGGTCGGCCAGAGTGTCGCCATGACGATCCTCGTGCAGGACCTCAACCAGTGGAAGGGCGCCGCCGTCGTCGACCCGGCCGACGACAGGATCGGGACGCTCGCGTCCGTCTACGTCGACTCGGCGACCGACGAGTGGCTGTTCGCCGCCGTCGAGACGGGCCTGGTGGGGTTCAAGAAGACGGTGCTGGTGCCGCTGGACCAGGCCGCCGTCGGCCGGCACGACATCCGCGTCGCCCACCCCAAGGACCTCGTCAAGGCCGCTCCGGCGTTCGCCACCGACGAGGAGCTCGGCCCGGACGACGAGCCGCGCATCTACGCCCACTACGCGATGGAGTACGTCCCCGCCCAGACCCCCAGCGGCCGGCGCCTGGCCCGCCGCTGACCCCGTCCCCCACCCTCCCGAGCGGTGATCTTCCATGGTGCACCGTGGAAGATCACCGCTCGGGGTGGTGCTCAGGTGCGGGCGCGCTGCATGGCGTCGCTGACCTCGCCGACGAGCTCCTCGATGACGTCCTCGAGGAAGACCACCCCCGTCACCCGGCCGCGGTCGTCGACCACGCGGGCCAGGTGCGCCCCGGTGCGGCGCATCGCGGCGAGCGCGTCCTCGACCTCCTCGGCCTCGCCGAGGGTGCCCAGCTGGCGGATCCGCTTGTCCGGCACCGGTTCGTGGTAGCGGTCGTCGTCGGCGTAGAGGATGTCCTTCAGGTGCAGGTAGCCCTCCAGCTCGCCGGCCGCGTCCAGGACGGGGAAGCGGCTGTAGCCGGTGCGGGCCACCAGCGCCTCGACGTCGGCGGGGGTGGCGCCCACGGGCAGGGTGCGCAGGTCCTCCAGCGCGACGGCGATGTCCCCGACGCTGCGGTCGGAGAACTCCAGCGCACCGGTGACCAGGCCGCCGGTGTCGTCGAGGGTGCCCTCGCGCTGGCTCTCGGCGACGATCGACTGCACCTCCTCGACGGTGAACGCGCTGGAGACCTCGTCCTTGGGCTCGACCCCCAGGGCGCGCAGCGCGGCGTTCGTCAGGCCGTTGAGGGCCCGGATGAGCGGGCCGATGACCCGCCCGACGGCCACCAGCGGCGGCGCCAGCACCAGCACGGCGCGGTCGGGGCCGGCGATGCTGAGGTTCTTGGGGATCATCTCGCCGACCACGACGTGCAGGTAGGTCACCGCGGCCAGCGCGATGACGAGCGCGACGGGGTGGATGAGCACCTCGGGCAGGTGCACGGCGTGGAACAGCGGCTCGAGCAGGTGCGCCAGCGCCGGTTCGGCCACCGCGCCCAGCCCCAGCGAGCACAGCGTCACGCCGAGCTGGCAGGTGGCCAGCATGAGCGAGACGTGCTCCATGGCCGTCAGCGCCGAGCGGGCGCGGGCGCTGGTCTCGGCCAGCGGCTCGATCTGGCTGCGCCGCGCCGAGAGCACGGCGAACTCGGCGCCGACGAAGAAGCCGTTGCCCAGCAGCAGCAGGACGGCGGCGAGCAGGGACAGCTGGGGGCTCACCGGCCACCTCCGGAGGTGTGCTGGGCGCGGGCGGAGCGGGCGCCGTGCGGCTGCGGGGCGTCCGCCTCGCGCGCACCCGGTGCGGAGGCGGCGGGCACCTGGGCACCCGCGGCACCCGTCGTGCCCGTCGTGCCGGTCGTCGTGCCGGGCGGGTCGGCCGGCACCGGGCGCGGGCGCAGCCGCAGCCGCTCGACGCGACGGCCCTCCATGCGCACCACGCGCAGGACGGCGCCGTCGACGGCGACCTCGTCGCCGACGGCGGGGATGCGCCGCAGGCGGGCCATGACGAAGCCGGCGACCGTCTCGTAGGCGTGGTCGTCGGGCACGTCGATGCCGGTGGCGTCGCGGACCTCGTCCGGGCGGGCCAGCCCCGGCACCGTCCAGGAGCCGTCGCGGTGCTGGCGCAGCCCGCCGCGGTCGCGGTCGTGCTCGTCGGAGACGTCGCCGACGAGCTCCTCGACGAGGTCCTCCAGCGTGACGACACCGGCGGTCCCGCCGTACTCGTCGACGACGACGGCCAGCTGCAGGCCCTTCTGGCGCAGCTGCAGCAGCAGCGGCTCCAGGCGCAGCGAGTCCGGCACCCGGCGCACGTCGGCCATGAGGGCCGCGGCCGGCACGTCGGCGCGCCGCTCCTGGGGGACGGCGACGGCGGCCTTGACGTGGACGACGCCGCGCACGTCGTCGTCGTCGTCCCCGGTGACGGGGAAGCGGGAGTGCCCGGTGCTGCGGGCGCGGGCGACGACGTCGGCGGCGGTCTCGTCCAGGCGGATGGCCTGCATCCGCACCCGCGGGGTCATGACGTCGGCGGCGGTCTGGTCGCCGAAGAGCAGGGTGCGGCTGAGCAGGTTGGCGGTGCCCTCGTCCAGGGTGCCCAGGTCGGCGGAGCGGCGGACCAGCGCGGCCAGCTCGCGCGCCGAGCGCGCCCCGGACAGCTCCTCCTGTGGCTCGACGCCGATGGCGCGCAGGAACTTGTTGGCGCTGCCGTTGAGCACGACGATGAGCGGGCCGATGGCCCACGTGAACCCGCGCTGCAGCGGTGCGACGACGCCCGCGGTGGGCAGCGGCAGGCTCAGCGCGAGGTTCTTGGGGATGAGCTCGCCGACGACCATCGAGAAGGCGGCCGCGATGGCGACGCTGGCGACGACGCCCACGGTGTCGGCGGTGGGGTCGCTGAGCCCGGCGGCGCGCAGCGGGCCGTCCAGCAGGGTGGCCAGCGAGGGTTCGACGAGGTAGCCGACGAGCAGCGTGGTGAGGGTGATGCCCACCTGCGCGCCGGACAGCTGGGTGGACAGGGTGCGCAGCGCGGGCAGGACCCCGGCCGCGCGGCGGTCACCGCCCTCGACGGCCTTCTCGACGAGGGAGCGGTCGAGGGTGACGAGGGCGAACTCGGCGGCGACGAAGACCGCGGTCCCCAGGGTGAGGAGGATCCCGAGGAGCAGGAGCAGCCACTCGATCAGCACGCCGGCTCCTCGGGCGGCGCCGGGCGTCCGGAGCGGCGGGGACTGGGGGGGTCGGGGTCGACCCGGGCAGGTGAGCTCATGACCCGAACGATTCTAGGGACAGCCGCCGATCCCGCGCCCCGACGGCGACGCCGCCGGAGGATCCGCCGAGGACGCCGTCCGGGGCGGCCTCAGAACAGCGTGTCCCCCGCCAGGAACGCCTCCAGCGGCTGCACGCACCGCCGCGCCGCCCGCAGCAGCGAGTCGTGGCCGCACCCGCCGGCCACGAGCGCGGTGGCGGAGGGCACGCACGCCGCCATCTCCCGGGCGGCGGCGCCGAAGTGCTCGGGGCTGCGCTCGCCGGTCAGCAGCAGCGCGCGGGCGGGCAGGCCCGCGTAGACGTCGGCCGGGGAGTCCAGCTGCAGCCCGGCACGGGTCTCGGCGAGCACCTGCGGCAGCCGGGCGGTGGTCGAGCGCCCCCACTCGGTGCGGGCCAGCACCCCGCCGACCAGGCGCTGCACGCGCTGGGAGCGGCCGGCGGCGGTGCGCCCCAGGGAGCTGGTGCGCAGGTGGCGGTCCAGGTGGGCCAGCGCCAGGTCCGGGGCCCCGGTCGCCAGCGCCCGCGCGGCCTGCTCGAGCGCCTCCTCCGGGATCGAGCCGTCGATCGGCAGCACGGCGTCGTAGACCGCGACCCGGTCGATGCAGCGCTCCAGCAGCGCCCCGGTGGCCAGCAGCGCGACGAGGCCCCCCAGGCCGTGGCCCAGCACCAGGCGGGCGCAGGTGTGCGCCAGGACCGCGCCCAGCAGCGCGACGTCGTCGGCGACGGCGTAGCGGGCGCCGCCGCCGCCGACCTCCTCGCGGTCGTAGCGGTGCACGGTGAAGCGCTGCCCGAGCCGGTCGGCGAGCCTGGCGAGGTCGGCGGCGGGGCGCGCGCCGTGCACGAGGACCAGCCCCGGGCCGGACCCGCTCGTGACGACGTCGACGGGCGAGCCGTCCGCGCGACGCAGCCCTTCGACGATCACCCCCGGACCACCGCGCTCACCAGCCGGCCGGCAGCGGCCGCCCCTCCTCGTAGCCCGCCGGCGACTGCAGCCCCACGAGCGCGCGCTCGGCGAACTCCGCCACCGTGCGGGCGCCGACGTAGGTGAAGGAGGAGCGCACGCCGGAGGTGATCTGGTCCAGCAGGTCCTCCACGCCGGGACGAGCGGGGTCCAGGTGCATGCGCGAGGAGGAGATGCCCTCCTCGAACAGGCCCTTGCGGGCCCGCTGGAAGGGGGTGTCGGCCTTGGTGCGGGCGGCCACCGCGCGCGCGGAGGCCATGCCGAAGCTCTCCTTGTAGGGGCGGCCGTCGGCGTCCACGGCCAGGTCCCCCGGGCTCTCGTGGGTGCCGGCGAACCAGGAGCCGACCATGACCTGGCTGGCGCCCGCGGCCAGGGCGAGGGCGACGTCGCGCGGGTGGCGGACCCCGCCGTCGGCCCAGACGTGGGCGCCGAGCTCGCGGGCGGCGGCCGCGCACTCCAGCACGGCGGAGAACTGCGGGCGCCCGACGCCGGTCATCATCCGCGTCGTGCACATCGCCCCCGGGCCGACGCCCACCTTGACGATGTCGGCGCCGGCCTCGACGAGGTCGCGCACGCCCGCGGCGGTGACGACGTTGCCGGCGACGACGGGCACCTGCGGGTCCACGCCGCGCACGGCGCGCAGCGCCTCGAGCATCTTCTCCTGGTGCCCGTGCGCGGTGTCCACGACGAGGGTGTCGACCCCGGTGTCCAGCAGCGCCTTCGCGGTCGCGGCCACGTCGCCGTTGATGCCGACGGCGGCGGCCACCCGCAGGCGCCCGGCGGCGTCGAGGGCGGGCCGGTAGACCGTGGAGCGCAGCGCGCCGGTGCGGGTGAGCGCTCCCACCAGCACCGGGCCGCCGGCGCCGGCGCGCACGACGGGCGCGAAGCGGCGGCGGGCCTCGTGCAGGACGCCGAAGGCGGCCTCCAGGTCGGCCTCGGCCACGGCGGCGTCGATGGTCACCGGCGACGGGCTCATCACGGCGCCGACCTGGGTGAAGCGGTCGACGTCGGCGCAGTCGGCGGCCGTGACCACGCCCAGGACGCGCCGGTCGTCGTCGAGCACGACGGCCGCGCCGTGCGCGCGCTTGGGCAGCAGGTTCAGGGCGGCGGCGACGGTGTCGTGCTCGTGCAGGACCACGGGCGTCTCGAAGACGGGGTGGCGCTCCTTGACCCAGGCGACGACCTCGGCGACCACGTCGACGGGGATGTCCTGCGGCAGCACCGCCATCCCGCCGCGGCGGGCGATCGTCTCGGCCATCCGGCGGCCGGAGACGGCCGTCATGTTCGCCACGACCACCGGCACCGTCGTCCCGGTCCCGTCGGTGGTCGACAGGTCCACGTCGAGGCGGGAGACGACCCCCGAGCGCGCGGGGGCGAGGAAGACGTCGCTGTAGGTCAGGTCGTGCTGCGGCCGCTGGCCGTCGAGGAAGCGCACCCCTCCAGGATAGGTCGCCCTCCCCGCCGTGGTGGGGGGGGGGTGGCCGGGGGGGGGGGGGGGGGGGGGGGGCGGGGGCGGGCCGCCGAGCGCCGACCGCCCCCCCCCCGCCGCCCCCCCCCCCCCCCCCCCCCCCCCCCCCCCCCCCCCCCCCCCCCCCCCCCCCCCCCCCCCCCCCCCCCCCCCCCGGGGAGGTGGTGTGCAGAGGCCGTGCACGCCCCGCAGCCGTCCGGCCCGCGCACGGGTCCGGAGGGCGCGGACCGGCCTACGCTGGCGCCCATGAGCACCGGAACGACCTCCTCGCCCGGTCCCGCGGCCGGCGCCGGCGGGGCCCCCACCTCCCCGCGCACGGCCGTCGTCGTCGAGGACGAGCCGACCATCGCCGACGCGGTCGCGCGCCGGCTGCGCGCGGAGGGCTACACCGTGGAGACCGCGGGCGACGGGCCCAGCGGGGTGGAGCTGTGCGAGCGCACGCGCCCGGACGTCGTCGTCCTGGACGTCATGCTGCCCGGCTTCGACGGCCTGGAGGTGTGCCGGCGCGTGCAGGCCGCCCGCCCGGTGCCCGTCCTCATGCTCACCGCGCGCGACGACGAGACCGACAAGCTCGTCGGCCTCGGCGTGGGCGCCGACGACTACATGACCAAGCCGTTCTCGATGCGCGAGCTGGTGGCCCGGGTCAACGGCCTGGTGCGCCGGGTGGAGCGGGCCCGCGCCCTCGTGGGCGCCCCCGTCGAGGCGGCGCCGGCCATGCGCTTCAGCGTCTCCGACGGCGAGCTGGAGATCGACCGGGCCCAGCGGCGGGTGCGCCGCGCGGGCACCGAGGTGCACCTGACGCCCACGGAGTTCGACCTGCTGGTCTGCCTGGCCGGCTCCCCGCGCACCGTGCTGACCCGCGAGAAGCTGCTGGAGGAGGTCTGGGACTGGGCCGACGCCTCCGGCACCCGGACCGTGGACAGCCACGTGAAGGCCCTGCGGCGCAAGCTGGGCGCCGACCTGGTGCGCACGGTGCACGGCGTCGGCTACGCCTTCGAGCCCACCGGCACCCAGGAGGCGCCGTGACGGCGCCCCCGCCCGAGCAGCAGGGCACCGGGCTGACGGGGCCGATCCCGATCACCGGCGCCGCGCACGACGCGCGCGCCGGCGCCTCCCGGGCGGCCACCCGCCGGCCGTGGCCGGACGTGCGGCCGCTGGACCCGGTGCACTCGCTGAAGACGAAGCTGGCGCTGCTCGTGGCGGCCTCGGTGACCGTGGCCGCGCTGCTGGTCTGGCAGGGGCTCTACCACCACATCGGCCCGCGCTACACGCTGCCGATCGCCATCGTCATCACCCTCGTCTTCACCCAGGCGCTGGCGCGCGGGATGACCTCCCCGCTGCGCGACATGACGGCCGCGGCGCGCGCGATGGCCACGGGCGACTACTCGCGGCGGGTGCGCTCGACCAGCAGCGACGAGGTGGGCGAGCTCGCGGACGCCTTCAACCGCATGGCCGAGGACCTCGAGGCCGTCGACCGCGAGCGCCGCGAGCTGGTCGCCAACGTCAGCCACGAGCTGCGCACCCCGGTCTCGGCGCTGCACGCGGTCATGGAGAACCTCGTGGACGGCGTCACCGAGGCCGACCACGAGACGCTGAGCACGGCGCTGGCGCAGACGGAGCGGCTGGGCCGGCTCGTGGAGCAGCTGCTGGACCTCTCGCGCCTGGACGCCGGGGCGGTCTCGCTGGACCGCGAGGACGTCGCGCTGGAGCCGTTCCTGGGGCAGGCGACGCGGGCGATGTCGATGACGGGCCGCGACGTGCAGTACGTCGTGGACGTCGACCCGCCGGGGCTGAGCGTGGCGGTGGACTCCGCACGGCTGCACCAGGTGGTGGCCAACCTGCTCGACAACGCCTCGCGGCACTCCCCGCCGGGCGGGCGGGTCGTCGTCTCCGCGCACGCGCTCGGCGAGGTCGTCCGCATCAGCGTGCAGGACCAGGGCCCGGGCATCGCCGACGCCGACCGCGAGCGCGTCTTCGAGCGCTTCCAGCGCGGCAGCGCGCGCACCGACGGCGGCACCGGGCTGGGCCTGGCCATCGCGCGGTGGGCGGTGCAGCTGCACGGCGGGACGATCCGGGTGGCCGCGACACCGCCCGGCGGCGGCTGCCGCATCGACGTGCACCTGCCCAGGGTGACCCCCGATGCACCGGCTGTGACGAACGTCGCACGCGAGGGCACCGGCGCGCGCACCGCCCCGCGCTGAGCGCGGCCCGCGGCGCATACCACACGGGGATAGGGTGGACCTGCGCCCGCGTTGACCGACATCGAGGAAGAAGGCGACACCGCCGTGCCTCCACAGCCCTCGCACCACGAGGACAAGATCGCAGCAGCATTCGGCCCCAACGAGTGGCTCGTCGACGAGCTGTTCGAGCAGTACAAGGCCGACAAGAACTCCGTCGACGAGGCGTGGTGGGACTTCTTCGCGGACTACGCGCCCGCGGACAACCCCGGCGGCACGACGCAGGCGACCCCGCCCGCCGAGCGGGCCGAGGACGCCCCCGCCGCCGGGTCCCCCAGCGCCGGGTCCCCGGCGCACCAGGCGAACGGCTCGTCGGGCGGCGCACCCCGGGGCTCGGCCAACGGCGCACCCCGGGGCTCGGCCAACGGCTCGGCCACCGCCGCGGCGCAGCCCGCGCCCGCCGCCGCGAAGCCCGCCGCGAAGCCCGCCGCGGCGCCCGCTCCGAAGGCGGCTCCCCCGCGCGGCGACGTGACCGACGCCGCCACCGGCACGCGCTCGGTGGCGCCGCCGGCGAAGGCCCCCGACGCCACCCCGGCCACCGACGTGGTCTCGCCGCTGCGCGGGCCCGCCGCCCGCGTGGTGGTGAACATGGAGGAGTCCCTCGAGGTCCCCACCGCGACGAGCGTGCGCGCCGTCCCGGCGAAGCTGCTGGTGGACAACCGCATCGTCATCAACAACCACCTCAAGCGGGCGCGCGGGGGCAAGGTCTCCTTCACGCACCTCATCGGCTACGCCGTCGTCGAGGCGCTGGGGCAGATGCCGTCGATGAACGCCGCCTACACCACCGACGCCAAGGGCAAGCCCGCCGTCCTGCAGCCCGCGCACGTCAACCTGGGCATCGCCATCGACCTGCCCAAGCCCGACGGCTCGCGCCAGCTCATGGTGCCCGCGGTCAAGGAGTGCGAGACCAAGGACTTCGCGGAGTTCTGGAGCGCCTACGAGGACGTCGTGCGCCGCGCGCGCGGCGGCAAGCTCACCGCCGACGACTTCGCCGGCACCACGATCAGCCTGACCAACCCCGGCACGATCGGCACCGTCCACTCGGTGCCGCGGCTGGTCAAGGGCCAGGGCGCCATCATCGGCGTCGGCGCCATGGAGTACCCGGCCGAGTACCAGGGCGCCAGCGAGGACACGCTGACCCGGCTGGCCGTGAGCAAGGTCATCACGCTCACCTCGACCTACGACCACCGCATCATCCAGGGCGCCGGCTCCGGCGAGTTCCTGCGCATCGTGCACAGCAAGCTGCTGGGCGAGGACGGCTTCTACGACCGCGTCTTCCGGGCGCTGCACATCCCGTACCAGCCGATCCGCTGGACGGCGGACATCTCGGTCTCGCACGACGACCAGATCAACAAGACCGCCCGCGTCGTCGAGCTCATCCACGCCTACCGGGTGCGCGGCCACCTCATGGCCGACACCGACCCGCTGGAGTACCGCCAGCGCGTGCACCCCGACCTCGAGGTCGAGTCGCACGGGCTGACGCTGTGGGACCTCGACCGCGAGTTCCCCACCGGCGGCTTCGGCGGCAAGGCGCACATGAAGCTGCGCGACGTCCTCGGCGTGCTGCGCGACTCCTACTGCCGCACCGTCGGCATCGAGTACATGCACATCCAGGACCCGGAGCAGCGCCGCTGGATCCAGGACCGGGTGGAGCGCCCCTACGCCAAGCCCAGCGCGGCCGAGCAGCTGCGCGTCCTGCGCCGGCTCAACGCCGCCGAGGCGTTCGAGACGTTCCTGCAGACCAAGTACGTCGGGCAGAAGCGCTTCTCGCTGGAGGGCGGGGAGTCCGTCATCCCGCTGCTGGACGCCCTGCTCTCGCGCGCGGCGACCACCGGCCTCGACGAGGTCTGCCTGGGCATGGCGCACCGCGGCCGCCTCAACGTCCTCACCAACATCGCCGGCAAGAGCTACTCGCAGGTCTTCCGCGAGTTCGAGGGCGTGCAGGACCCGCGCACCGTCCAGGGCTCCGGGGACGTGAAGTACCACCTGGGCACCGAGGGCACCTTCACCGGCGAGGACGGCGAGCAGACGAAGGTCTACGTCGCCGCGAACCCCTCGCACCTGGAGGCCGTGGACCCCGTCCTGGAGGGTGTCGCGCGCGCCAAGCAGGACCGGATCAACATGGCGGGCAAGTCCTTCCCCGTCCTGCCGGTGCTGCTGCACGGCGACGCGGCGTTCGCCGGCCAGGGCGTGGTCGCCGAGACGCTGAACCTGTCGCAGCTGCGCGGCTACCGCACCGGCGGCACGATCCACGTGGTCATCAACAACCAGGTCGGGTTCACCACCGCCCCCGCCTCGGCGCGCTCGTCGGTGTACGCCACCGACGTCGGCCGCATGATCCAGGCGCCGATCTTCCACGTGAACGGCGACGACCCCGAGGCGTGCGTCCGCGTCGCGCAGCTGGCGTTCGAGTTCCGCCAGGCGTTCGACAAGGACGTCATCATCGACATGGTCTGCTACCGCCGCCGCGGCCACAACGAGGGCGACGACCCGTCGATGACGCAGCCGCTGATGTACAACCTCATCGAGAAGAAGCGCAGCGTCCGCAAGAGCTACACCGAGCAGCTCATCGGCCGCGGCGACATCTCGGTCGAGGACGCCGAGGAGGCGCTGCGCGACTACTCCGCCCAGCTGGAGCGCGCCTTCGCCGAGACCAAGGAGTCCGGCAAGCACACCGGTTCCGGCGACGGCGACAGCCGCGGCGGCCTGGAGCGCCCCTCCGCCCAGGAGGCCGACGACCAGGCGCCGCAGGGCGAGCGGCCCACGGCCGTGGACGCCGCCGTGCTCGAGCACATCGGCCGGGTGCAGGCGAACCCGCCGGAGGGCTTCACGGTCCACCCCAAGCTGCGGCAGCTGCTCGACAAGCGCGCGCAGATGTCGACCGAGGGCGGCATCGACTGGGGCTGGGGCGAGCTGCTGGCCTTCGGCTCGCTGCTCATGGAGGGCACCCCGATCCGCCTGGCTGGCCAGGACTCGCGCCGCGGCACGTTCGTCTCCCGCCACGCCGTGCTCACCGACCGCATCACCGGTGAGGAGTGGACCCCGCTGCTGCACCTGGGCCGCGAGGGCGCCGAGCAGGCGAAGTTCTGGATCTACGACTCGCTGCTCAGCGAGTACGCGGCCATGGGCTTCGAGTACGGCTACTCGGTGGAGCGCCCGGACGCCCTGGTGCTGTGGGAGGCGCAGTTCGGCGACTTCTTCAACGGCGCGCAGACGGTCATCGACGAGTTCATCGCCGCCGGCCAGCAGAAGTGGGGCCAGCGCTCGTCGGTGGTCCTGCTGCTGCCGCACGGCTACGAGGGCCAGGGCCCGGACCACTCCTCCGGGCGCATCGAGCGGTTCCTGCAGCTGTGCGCCGAGGACAACATGACGGTCGCGGTGCCCACGACGCCGGCGAGCTACTTCCACCTGCTGCGCCGGCAGGCCCACGCCCGCCCGCGCAAGCCGCTCATCGTCTTCACCCCCAAGTCGATGCTGCGCCTGAAGGCGGCCCAGTCCGACGTCGCGGACTTCACCAGCGGGACCTTCGAGGAGGTCATCGCCGACACCGCCGGCCTGGACGCCTCCGCGGTCACCCGGGTCCTGCTGTGCTCCGGCAAGGTCTACTGGGACCTCGTCGCCGAGCGCACCGCGCGCGGGGACACCACGACGGCGATCGTCCGCGTGGAGCAGCTGGCCCCGCTGCCGCTGGAGCGGATCCTGGAGGTCGTCGGCGCCCACCCCGACGCCGAGCTGGTGTGGGTGCAGGAGGAGCCGGCCAACCAGGGCGGCTGGACCCACGTGGCGATGGGGATGTCCTCCGCCTCGCCGCGCCGGCTGCGCCGGGTCTCCCGCCCGGCCTCGGCCTCGCCGGCCGCCGGGTCGGCCAAGCGGCACCAGGCCGAGCAGCGCGCGCTCGTCGAGGAGGCCTTCGCCCGCTGACGCACCGCGCCCCCGGCGCCCCCGCCACCGCTCCGGTGGCGGGGGCGCCGTCGTACGCTGTGCCCGACGAGCAGGAGGCGGGACCTGAGGGCACTATCCTCGCTCGGGCACTCCCCCACCGATGACAGGAGCACCACGCCCGTGCGCGAGGACCAGCAGTGAACGGCCGCTACGACGTGCGGGTGTGCCTGGTCGGCGACGAGTTCGTCACCGGCGTCGGCGACCCGCGGGCGCTGGGCTGGGTGGGCCGCGTCTCGGCGCGCACCCCCCGCGAGGACCGCGACATCACCCTCTTCCCCCTCGGCGTGCCCGGCGAGACGACCACGGACCTCAACGCCCGCTGGCGCGAGGAGACCACCCGCCGCTTCGGCGGCGGCGACGAGCACCGCCTCGTCGTGGGCCTCGGCCACGCCGACCTCGACGCGGGCACCACCCTGGCCCGCAGCCGCCTCAACCTCGCCAACGTGCTCGACGAGTGCGAGGCGCGCGGCCTGCCCACGCTCGTGGTGGGCCCGACGCCGGTGTCCGACGCCGAGCGCAACGAGCGCATCGGCGACCTCGCCGACGCCTTCGCCGACGTCTGCGCCCGCCGCCGCATCGCCTACGTGGACACCTTCTCCCCGCTGGCCGAGCACGAGGACTGGTACGCCGACCTCGCGGCCTCCGACGGCGTGCACCCCGGCCAGGCCGGCTACGGGTTGCTGGCCTGGCTGGTGCTGCACAGCGGCTGGTACGACTGGCTGGGCGTGCCGCAGCCCTGAGCGCACCTCACAGCACCCGGCGCCAGAAGCGCTCGGGGGCGTCGAGGAAGAAGCGCCACTCCCGCACGACCCCCAGGTCCTCCCAGTCCACCGGGCTCATGCCGCGCTCGTCCAGCTGCAGCACGTGCGCTCCGGGCAGCGCCGTCAGCAGCGGCGAGTGCGTCGCGCACAGCACCTGCCGGCCCTCGGCGGCCGCGGCGGCCAGGGCGGCGCCCAGCAGCAGCTGGTTGCCGAACGACAGCGCCGACTCCGGCTCGTCGAGCAGCAGCACCGTGGCCTCGCGCACCCACGGGCTGTTCAGCAGCACCTCGGTGAACCCCTCGCCGTGGCTGAGGCGGTGCAGCGGGTGCGGCGGCGGCGGCCCCTCGCCCCGCTGCCCCGCCTCCTCCAGGTAGGTGTAGAAGCGGTGGGCGGTCTCGGCGCGCAGGAAGAACGCGGAGCGGCGCCGCCCCGCGGAGCGCACCACCCGCAGCCGCTGCGCCAGCCCCGAGCGGTCGGCGCCGCGACCGCGGTCGGCCCCGGCCAGGTGCGCGCTCGAGCCGCCCTCGGGGTGCACGCCCAGCACCTCGGCGGCCGCCTCGACGATCGTGGACTTGCCGGTGCCGTTCTCCCCGACGAGGAAGGTCACCCCGGCCGGCAGGTCCAGGCCGTCGGTGAGCAGCTGGGCCACCGCGGGGATCGAGTCCGGCCACGCCGCGGGGTCGAGCGCGGCGTCCGGGTGGCGTTCCAGGCGGCGAACGGGTCGGTCCACGCCTCCGATGCTCCCGCGCCGGCCGCGGTGGTCCACCATGACCCAGTGCCCGCCCTGCTGCTCGGACCGCTGCTGCGCTTCGTCGACGCCACCCGCGCCACCGTCTGGGTCGAGCTCGACGGCCCGGGCGAGGTGCACGTCGACGTCCGGCTGCCCTCGGGCGAGGTCGTCAGCGGCAGCTCCCGCACCCTGGGCCTGCACGGGCACCACTACGCCCTCGTCGTCGTCGAGGGCCTGCCGAGCGGCCGGCGGCTGCCGTACACCGTCCGCGCCGGCAGCGGTGCGGGCGGCAGCGGCGCGGAGCGGGTGCTGTGGCCGCCGGCGGGCTCGCGCTGGCCGGCCAGCGAGATCCGCACCCCCGCCGACGGGGAGCCGCTGCGGCTGGCCTTCGGCTCCTGCCGGCGCGCCGGCGACGACGGGCCGGAGTCCACCGCGCTCGTCGGCGTCGACGCGCTGAGCGCGCTGGCGCACCGGATGGTCGAGGGCGACCCCGAGCAGGCCTGGCCCGACCTCATGCTCTTCGTGGGCGACCAGGTCTACGCCGACGACCCCAACCCCGGCATCGTCGAGCGGCTGCGCGCGCGCAACGACGGCCGGGCCGAGGGCGCCCCCGAGGTGCGCGACGAGATCGGCGACTTCGAGGAGTACACCTGGCTCTACCACGAGACGTGGGGCCACGAGGCGGTGCGCTGGCTGCTGTCCACGGTGCCCACCTGCATGCTGCTCGACGACCACGACCTGCGCGACGACTGGAACACCTCGCAGGCCTGGCGCGAGCAGGTCAGCGCCCGGCCGTGGTGGCGCGACCGCGTCGCCGGCGCCTTCGCCAGCTACTGGGTCTACCAGCACCTGGGCAACCTGCCCCCCGACGAGCTCGCCACCGACCCGCTGCTGGAGCGGCTGCGCGCGACCGAGGACGACGCCGAGCGCGACGCCGTCCTCGACGCCTTCGCCTCCCGCGCCGACGAGGACGCCACCAGCGCCCGCTGGAGCTTCTCGCGCGACCTCGGGAGCGTCCGGCTGGTGGCCGTGGACTCGCGCTGCGCGCGCCGCCTGGAGCCGGGCGCGCGGCGCATCACCGACGAGCGGGAGTGGGCCTGGGTGCGGGCGCAGGCCCTCGGCGACGGGCGCGCCGAGGGCGCGCGGCACCTGCTGCTGGCCACCACGCTGCCCGCCTTCCTGCTGCACGGCATCCACCACGCAGAGACCTTCGACGAGGCGGTGGCCGACGGCCGCTGGGGGCCGCTGGCGGCCCGGCTGGCGGAGCGGCTGCGCCAGGCCGCCGACCTGGAGCACTGGGCGGCCTTCCACCGCTCCTTCCGCGACCTCGTCGGCCTGCTCGGCGAGGTCGGGCGCTCCCCCGGGGCACCGGCGAGCGTGCTGCTGCTCTCCGGCGACGTGCACTGCAGCTACACCGCGCGGGTGCGCCTGCCGGGGGTCGACCCGGCGCGCACCGCCGTGCACCAGCTCGTCATGTCGCCGTTCCGCAACCCGCTGCAGCGGGTGGTCAAGACCGCCAACCGGGTGCTGGACAGCCGGCCGGTGCGGGCGCTGACGCGCACCCTGGCGCTGGCCGCCGGGGTGCGCGAGCCGGCCGTGGCGTGGGCGGTGGAGCACGGGCCGTGGTTCGACAACGGGGTCATGACGGTCGTGCTGCAGCCCGACGGCACCGCGCGGCTGGAGGTCGACCACGCCACCACTCGCCGGGGCGCGCCCGCCCTGCGGCGCACGCTGGCCTCCTCGCTCACCGCGGCGCCGGTGCGCGACCGCACGGGTGCCGCGGTGGTGTGACGACTGCGTTACGAACGGACCCGCGACCGGGCACGGTGCACAGCCCGGCCGCCGCGTGGTCCACACTGTGCACGCTCGACACCCGCCGACGGAGGTTCCCCGTGCTCGCTCGTCCCACCCGCCGCGCGTCCCGCCGCTCGTTCCTGAGCGCGGCCGGCGCCCTCGCCGCCACCGGTCTGGCCCTGGCCGGCTGCGGTTCCGACTCCCTGTCCGGTGGCGCCTCCTCGACGACGTCGTCGGCGAGCGGGTCCGCGGCGCCCACCGCCGCCACGAGCGCGGACCCGGCGCTGACGGCGATGCTGCCGCAGTCGGTGCGCGACTCCGGCGTGCTGCGCGTGGGCACCAACGCCGAGTACGCGCCCAACGAGTTCCTCGAGGGCGACACCGTCAAGGGCATGGACATCGACGTGATGGACGCCGTCGCCGCCAAGCTGGGGGTGCGGGCGGAGTACTCCAACGCCGGCTTCGACACGCTGCTGACCGGTGTGACGGGCAACCGCTACGACGTCGCGATCTCCTCGTTCACGATCAACGCCGACCGCCTGGCCCAGGTGAACATGGTCCAGTACTTCAACGCCGGCACCCAGTGGGTCGTGGCGAAGGGCAACCCCGAGGGCGTCGACCCGGAGAACGCCTGCGGCAAGACCGTCGCCGTGCAGTCGGCCACCACCCAGAGCGACGACGACCTGCCCGCGCGCACCAAGGCCTGCACCGACGCGGGGCAGCCCGCCATCGAGGTGCTCGCCTTCGACAGCCAGGAGGACGCCACCACGGCCGTCGTGCAGGGCCGTGCGGTGGCCATGCTCGCCGACTCCCCCATCGCCGCCTACGCGGTGAAGCAGACCGGTGACGCGCTGGAGCTGGCCGGGGAGATCTACGACGCCGCCCCGTACGGCATCGTCGTGCCCAAGGAGCAGGTGCAGGGGGCCGAGGCGATCTCGCAGGCCCTGCAGCAGCTCGCCGACGAGGGCGCCTACACCGCGGCCCTGGCCACCTGGGGCGCCGAGGACGGTGCGGTCACGGAGTTCCCGGTCAACCCGGCGCTCTCGTGAGCGGCCCG
This sequence comes from Kineococcus aridisoli, assembly GCF_050871885.1. Lineage (NCBI taxonomy): Bacteria > Bacillati > Actinomycetota > Actinomycetes > Kineosporiales > Kineosporiaceae > Kineococcus > Kineococcus aridisoli. The sequence goes on from NZ_JBJLSF010000034.1 coordinate 17,103, forward strand.
CAGCCCCCGCGGGAGGCGGCCGGGGACGCCGGGGAGCGTCCCGGCCGGATCGACGCCGTCGAGGTGCGCCACCCGTGGCGCTGGGTGGCGGTGGCCGTCATCGCGGTGCTCGTGCTCATGCTCGCGCACCTGCTGGTCACCAACGACAACTTCGACTGGGGCTTCACCCTGGAGGTGATGAACCAGAACATCGTCCTGCGCGGCCTGCTCGTGGGGACGCTGTTCACGACGGTGTGCGCGATGGTCATCGGCATCGTCGGCGGGGTGCTGCTGGCCGTGCTGCGGCTGTCGGACAACCCCGTCCTGGCCGGGGTGTCCTGGACGTTCACGTGGTTCTTCCGCGCCGTCCCGCGCTACGTGCTGCTGTCGCTGACCGGTGGCCTCGGGGCGCTGTTCGCGACGGGGCTCTCGATCGGGGTGCCGTTCGACTTCCTGCTCACCCAGTGGTTCGGCACGCCGCAGCTGCGGCTGCTGACCATCGACCAGCAGGCGCTGTACGCGCTGTTCGGCGGCGTGTTCGGCGGCATCGTCGGCCTGGGGCTGTCCGAGGCCGCCTACATGGCCGAGATCGCCCGCGCCGGGCTGCTGAGCGTGGACCGGGGCCAGCACGAGGCCGCCGAGGCGCTGGGGATGACCAAGCGGCTGGCGATGCGCCGGGTGGTCCTGCCGCAGGCGATGCGCGTCATCGTGCCGCCGACCGGCAACGAGGTGATCGCGATGCTCAAGGACACCTCGCTGCTCGTGGCGATCCCGGTGACGACCGAGCTGTTCTACCGGGTGTCGCAGATCAAGAACCAGACCTACGAGGTGATGGCCTCCAACATGGCGGCGGTCCTGTACTACCTGCTGGCCACCTCGCTGCTCATGGTCGGGCAGCACTTCCTGGAGCGCCGCTTCGGCCGCGGCCACGGCGCCTCGCCGCGGCGTCCCGCGGCGGCGGGCGTCTCCCTCGGCCCGGGGGGCGCGAAGTGAGCACGCCCGCGGGTGCACCCGCGCACGCGCCGGCGACCCCGGTGGTGCGGGCCCGCAACGTCACCAAGGCCTTCGGGCACGTCGAGGTGCTCAAGGGCATCGACCTCGACGTGGCCGCCGGCGAGGTCGTCTGCCTGCTCGGGCCCTCCGGTTCGGGCAAGACGACGTTCCTGCGCTGCATCAACTCCCTGGAGCGCATCGACGGCGGCCGCATCTGGGTCGACGGCGAGCTGGTGGGCCTGGCCGAGCGCGGGGGCCGGCTGCACCGGCTGACCGACAAGCAGATCGCCGCCCAGCGCCGCGACATCGGCATGGTCTTCCAGCGCTTCAACCTCTTCCCGCACATGACCGCGCTGGAGAACGTCGTCGAGGCGCCGATCCGGGTCCGCGGGCTGCCCCGGGCGCAGGCCCACGAGCGCGCCCGCGCGCTGCTGGAGCGCGTCGGGCTGGCCGACCGCGCGGGCAACTACCCCGCGCAGCTGTCCGGCGGCCAGCAGCAGCGGGTGGCGATCGCGCGAGCGCTGGCGATGCAGCCCAAGCTCATGCTCTTCGACGAGCCGACGAGCGCGCTGGATCCGGAGCTGGTCGGCGAGGTGCTGTCGGTGATGCGCGAGCTCGCCGACGACGGCACGACGATGGTCGTCGTCACCCACGAGGTGGGCTTCGCCCGCGAGGTCGCCGACCAGGTCGTCTTCATGGACGGCGGCGTCGTCGTCGAGCGCGGCACCCCGGCGGAGGTCATCGCGAACCCCCGCGAGGAGCGCACCCGCACGTTCCTGGCCCGCGTGCGCGCGGGCGAGGCGGGCTGAGCGCACCCGCCGGGCCGGGTGCGGGACGGCCCCGCCGGATCAGCCCGGCGGGGCCACCACCAGCTCCTGCGACACCGCGCGCGAGACGCAGGCCATGACCTGCGTGCGCCGCTGCTCGTCGGTGAGGACCAGGTCGCGGTGGTCGGCGTCCCCGGCGAGCAGCCGCAGCCGGCAGGTGCCGCAGGTCCCCGACTCGCAGGAGGCCTCGACCTCGACCCCCGCCCGGCGCAGCGCCGACAGCAGCGAGGAGTCGGCGCCGACCTCCACGCGCGCCCCCGTCGGCTCCCACACGGCGGTGAACGGGGTGCGCCGCCCGCCCAGCGGGTCGACACCGGCGAAGTCCTCGACGTGGACGCGGCTGGGCCGCCAGTGCGCGGTGAGCGCCAGCACCTCCTCCACCAGGGCCGTCGGCCCGCAGCAGTAGACGCGGGCGTCGTCGTCGGGTTCGGCCAGCCACGGCCACAGGTCCAGCCGGCCCGAGAGCGCCGAGTGGTGCACGAGGCTGCCGTCGGCGCCGGAGAACTCGTCGAGGAAGACGGTCTCCTCCGGGGTGCGGGTCAGGTAGAGCAGCTCCACGCGCGGGCCCGCGCCGGCGGCGGCCCGCTGGCGCAGCTCGGCCACCATCGCCCGCACCGGCGTGATGCCGATGCCGCCGGCGATGAACAGGTAGCGCCCGGCCCGCCGCAGCGCGAAGCCGTTGGCCGGGGCGCCCACCGCCAGCACGTCGCCGACCGCGACCTCGTCGTGCAGGCTCACCGAGCCGCCGCGGCCCCCGGCGTCGCGGCGCACGCAGATCGCGTAGTGCTCCGGCCGCCGCGAGCCGGGCTCGACGAGGCTGTAGCTGCGGCGCTGCCCCGAGGGGGTGGTGAGGCTGACGTGCGCGCCCGCGCGGTAGCCGGGCAGCGGCGCACCGGCCGGGTCGCGCAGCACGAGGCGGACGACGTCGGCGGTGAGCTCCTCGCGCTGGGCGACCAGCAGGTGCAGGTCCCCGGACGCCTCAGCGGGCACCGGCCACCGCCCGCGGCAGGCCCAGCGGGGCGCCGTCGGCCAGCAGCCCGCCCTCGACGACCTCGGCGTAGAAGCCCATGACCTCGTGGCCGTAGGTGCGCGCCAGCAGCTGCGGCACCGGCAGGTCGCGCCGGCCGGTGCCCGGCTGCACCTCGGTGGCCGCGCAGCGCACCGTCGGGCTCGTCCCCCGCAACCGCACCCCGCCCAGGGTGAACTCGCGCCCCACCAGCTCGGTCTCGGCGAAGGGCTCCAGGCCCTCCAGGTGCACGTTGGCGCGGAAGCGCAGCGGGTCGACCGGCGCGCCGACCCGCCCGGCGAAGTCGCGCACCGAGGCCAGGTTCAGCAGGGAGACGAACTCCATGGCGCGGTCGGAGGCGTGCGCGGTGTCGGTGAAGCGGCGGCCCGGGTCGCGGGCGAGGACCGGCTCCACCCCCGGCGGCAGGTCCAGGACGCGGGCGTAGAAGGCCAGCAGGTCGGCGCGGCCGGCCGGTGTCGACAGGTCGGCGCTGAGCACCTCGTGCCCGCGCACCCGCACCGTCAGGACGTCGGTGGCGACGTCGTGGGAGGTCTCCAGGGCCGCCAGGCGGGCCTCGGCCACGAGGACGAAGAACTCCTGCTTGGAGATGCCGTGCGCCAGGCCGGGTGCGTAGCGCCCGCCGGGGCGGGCCAGCGCGATCGTCCGGTCGTGCGGGAAGGCGCGCCCCGCGCTCAGCGCCACCTCGGCCAGCGGCTGCGGGGTCAGCCCCTTGACCGGGTACAGGAACAGGCCCGCCACCCGCGGGGTCGAGCTGGTCACCCGCCGGAGGCTACCCGGGGCTCACCAGCCGGGCAGGTACAGGCAGAAGACGTGCCCGTCGGGGTCGGTCAGCACCCGCACGCCCTCCTGCGGCTGGAAGGCGGCCACGCTCGCCCCGCCGGCGACGGCGTGCGCGACGGCGGCCTCCAGGTCGTCGACGCGGACGTCGAGGTGGGTCTGCATGCGCTGCTCGCCGGCGCGCCCGGGCCAGACCGGCCGCACGTGCTCCTCCTCGCGCTGGAAGGACAGCCCGGCACCACCGCCCGGGTCGCGCAGCTCCACCCAGTCCGGGCCCTCCTCCTCGGTCTCGAAGCCGAGCAGGTGGCGGTAGAAGGCGGCGAGGGCGATCGGGTCGGGGGTGTCGAGCACCGTCGCCGACAGCCGCGCCGCGGGGCGGGGGGCGTCCACGGCACCAGCGTGCCGCGCGGACGGCCGGCGCGCAGCCCCCCGGACTGGCCGTGCACGCTCGGTGATCGTAGATTTCCGGCCATGACGGTCGTCCCGCCCACCGCCGGTGAGAAGCCCAGCCTCGTGGCGAGCCTGCAGCGCCACCGCGAGGCGGTGCTGTGGAAGCTCCGGGACCTCGACGACGAGCAGCTGCGCCGCCACCTCGTCGGTTCGGGCACGACCCTGCTGGGCACCGTCAAGCAGCTGGCCTCCGCGGAGTACACCTGGTTCTGCGCCACCTTCGGCCGGCCCAGCGAGCACATCCCGGCCGCGGCGTTCGAGGAGGACCCCCGGGCCGACCGGCGCGTGCACCCCTGGGAGACCGCCGACGGCGTCCTGGCCTACTACGCGGGGGCCCGCGCCGCCGCCGACGAGGCGATCCGGGAGCTGAAGATCACCGAGCGCGGCACCACCCCCGACGGCACGGTCGTCACCCTGCGCTGGGCGCTGCTGCACGCGATCGAGGAGACCGCCCGCCACGCCGGCCGCCTGGACGTGCTGCGCGAGCTCGTCGACGGCCGCACCGGCGACCACCCGCCGGCCGGCTGAGGGCGCCGCCGCGCCCGCCGCGGCCCTGCGGCACCGCGTGCGGGAAGTGCGGACCCGGGACTGAAGTCCCGCCCCCGGACGGCCGATGGAGCACCGTGGCCATCTCCCTGCGTCCCCGCACGCTCCGCTCGCAGCTGCTGCTGCCCGGTGTCGGCGCCGTCGTCGTCACGGCGGGCCTGCTCAGCGCGCTGAGCGCCTGGCAGGTGGAGGAGCTCACGCAGGACACCGCCGCGAACGTGCGCACCATGTCCGAGCGGACCCTCGCCGACACCGGCGCCCAGGTCCAGACGACCGTGACGACCCAGGCCGCCGCCGTGCAGGCCATGCTCGACGCGAACCTGCGGGTGACCACCGACCGGCTCTCGCAGCTGGGGGCGCCCGGCCTGGACGCCGGTCAGCAGGTGACCTGGAGCGCCACCAACCAGGTGACCAAGGACAAGAGCACCCTCACGCTGCCCAGCCTGCGCTTCGGCGGCACCTGGCTGGGCCAGCAGGGCGACCCCGCGGCCGTCGTGCCCGGCCTGGACGAGGCGGCGGCGCTGACCGGCGCGGCCACCACCGTCTTCCAGAGGATGCCCGACGGCAGCATGCTGCGCGTCGCCACCACCGTCGTCGGCGCCAGCGGCTCGCGCGCCATCGGCACCTTCATCCCCGCCACCGGCGCCGACGGCACCCCCAACGCCGTCGTGAAGACCCTGCTGGCCGGGCAGACCTACCACGGCACCGCGACCGTGGTCGACAAGCCGTACGCCACCGTCTACGCCCCGCTGAAGGCCGGGGAGGAGGTCGTCGGCGCCGTCTTCGTCGGGCTGCCGCAGGCGGAGGTGACCGCGCCGCTGCGCGCGGCGCTGGCCGGGTCCACCGTCGGCGAGCACGGGTACCTGGCCGTCTTCTCCAGCGGTGCCGGCACCGAGGGCACCGCCGTCGTCGCCCCCGACGGCGGCACCGACGGCGAGGCCATGGCCGAGGCGCAGGACGCGCACGGCCGGGCGTACGTCCCGGCGCTGCTGGAGGCCGCGGCCGGCCTGGAGCCCGACGGGTTCACCACCCGCACCGTGGAGCTGGACTCCGGGCGCTACACCGTCGGCATCACGCGCTACCCCGCCTACAACTGGGTCGTCACCAGCTGGCTGCCGCAGGCCGAGACCGCCGCCGTCTCCGACCACGTCGCCGAGGCCGGCGCGGACCTGGTGCGCAACACCGTCGTGCTGGGCGCCGGCGTCGCCCTCGCCATGGCCGGTGTCATCGCCTTCCTGGCCCGCTCCCTCGTGCGCCGCATCGGCCGGCTCACCGGGGTGCTGCGCCGCGTCGCCGCCCGCGACCTGTCCGCCACCGTCCTGGCTCCCGGCGAGCAGCACGGCGAGGACGAGCTGGGCGCCATGGGCCGTGCGCTCGACGAGGCCACCGCGGCCGTGCGCGAGGCCGTGACCGCGATGAGCAGCGGCGCCGCCCGGGTCACCGGTGCCGCCGGCGCCCTCGCCAGCGCCAGCGACCGCCTCTCCGGCGCCGCGGACAGCACCGCCGCCGAGATCGGCCAGATCACCGGTGACGCCACCTCGGTCTCCGAGGGGGTCCACGAGGTCTCCGACGCCGTCGAGCAGCTGCGCGTGGCCGCCGACGAGGTCTCCGCGACGACCAGCAGCGTCACCCTCGTCGCCGCGGAGGCCGTGCAGCTGGCCCAGACCGCCAGCGGCACCGTCGAGCGCCTCGGCGACAGCTCCCAGCAGATCGCCGACGTGCTGCGCACGATCACCGCGATCGCCGCCCAGACCAACCTGCTGGCGCTCAACGCCACCATCGAAGCCGCCCGCGCCGGGGAGGCCGGTGCCGGGTTCGCGGTCGTCGCCGAGGAGGTCAAGGAGCTCGCGCGCCAGACGGCGCAGGCCACCGAGGAGATCGCCCCGACGCTGACGGCCGTGCAGTCCGAGGCGGCCGCCGTGCGCTCCGACATCGCCCGCATCTCCGAGACGATCGCCTCCATCGACGAGCTGCAGGCCACCATCGCCGCCGCCGTGGCCGAGCAGCTGGCCACCACGACCTCGGTCAGCGGCACGCTGCACACCGCCGCCGGCCGCTCCTCCGGCATCGCCACCGCCCTGGCCGGCACGGCCGGCGCCGTGGAGGGCACGACGGCGGAGGTCGGCGCGGTGCGCAGCTCCGTCGGCGAGCTCGCCCAGGTCGCCGGCGCGCTGGACGCCGAGGTCCGCCAGTTCACCCTGCGCTGAGCGGGGCGCGCCCCGGCACTGACGGGGGTCAGGGGCTGACGCGCTGGTGGCGGGAGGGGACGAACCGGCGCTGCAGCTCCAGGGTGACGGCGTAGCCGTAGACCGTCAGCGCGGTGAACACCCACAGCCACAGGCACACGGCGACGGCACCGCCGACCTGGGTGAAGCCGCCGAAGGGCGCGCCGAGGTCGACGGGGATCGCCAGGAAGAGCACGAAGCCCTGCAGGAAGCCGGAGACGAAGGCGCCGGTGGCGTAGCCGCCCCACAGCGCCGCCTTCCAGCCCGGGCGCACCGGTCCCAGCAGCCGGTAGACGTAGACGAGCACCGGGCTCACGACGAGCCAGTCGACGTTGAGCGCGACGTAGACGGCCAGCGCCGACTCGGTCACCTCACCGCTGCCGAAGGCGCGGGCCAGGTAGGGCGCGACCTCCAGCACCGCCAGGAAGCCCACCGGCGCCAGCAGCAGCAGCGGCAGGGCGCGCAGGCGCACCTTCCACGCCCCGGTGCGCCCGCGCACGGCCGGCGGCGGCGACGCCGGGGCGCGCACGCTGACGCGGGCGAACCCGCGCCGCAGCCCCTCCCCGTAGACGGTGGCGGGCACCAGCGCGACGAGGACGGCCGGCCAGCTGACCTCGGTGGCGGCGGCGACGAGGTCGTGCACGACGGTCCCCGCGCCCTGCGCCGAGGGCAGGGCGCTGCCGACGGCCTCGCCGAGGGCGACGACCCGCTCGCGCCCCACGAGCAGCGCCAGCAGGCGCACGGCCACCACGAGCGAGGGCACGAGCGCGACGGCGGCGTAGAAGGTCACCCCCGCGGAGACGAGGAAGAGGTCGTGGCCGGCCAGCCGGGTGCGCACGTCGCCGAAGAGGGAGCGCAGCCAGCGCACGCGGGGGCTGTCGCGGAGGGCGCGTCGCAGGTCGGAGGAGCTCACGCGCCGGCCGGCACCAGCCGCACCGCTCGCGGTGCCCGGGCGCCCCGGTACGCGCGGCGGTAGCTCGTCGGCGTGGTGCCCACCAGGCGCAGGAAGTGCTGGCGCAGCGTCGCCGCCGAGCCGAAGCCGCAGCGGCGGGCCACCTCGTCGACGCTCTCGTCGCCCTCCTCCAGCAGCAGCCGGGCGGCGGCGACGCGCTGCTCCAGCAGCCACCGGTGCGGGGTCACGCCCGTCTCGGCGCGGAAGCGGCGCGCGAAGGTGCGCGGCGACATGGCGGCAGCGCGTGCCCAGCCGGCGATGTCGACGTCCTCGTCGAGGTGCGCCGCGGCCCAGGTCAGGGCGCGCTGCAGGGACTCGTCGGCGCACGGGCGCACCGGCGCCTCCACGTACTGCGCCTGCCCGCCGTCGCGGTGCGGGGGCACCACCATGCGGCGGGCGACGGCGGTGGCGACGGCGGTGCCGTGCACCTGGCGCACCAGGTGCAGGCACAGGTCGATGCCCGCGGCGGTGCCGGCGCTGGTGGCGATGGGCCCGTCCTGCACGTAGAGCACGTCGGGCACGACCTGGACCGCGGGGAACTCGCGGGCCAGCTGGGCGGCGTACCGGTGGTGCGTGGTGGCGCGCCGACCGTCGAGGTAGCCGCCGCGGGCCAGGGTGAAGGCGCCGCTGCACAGGCTCGCGACGGTGGCGCCGCGGGCCAGCGCGGCGTCCAGGTGCGGCACCAGGACGTCCGCGCCGGGACCACGCAGGCCCTGCGAGGGCCCCACGACGACGAGGTCGGCCTCGTCGACGCGCTCCAGCCCGTGCTCGGGCGTCAGGACGAAGCCCTGCGCCGAGCGCACCGGCAGGCCGCCGGGCGCGCAGACCGCGAAGTCGAAGGCGGGCACGCCGTCCTCGGTGCGGTCGATGCCGAAGACCTCGCAGGGGATGGCGAACTCGAAGGCGGAGAAGGCCTCCCCGACGACCACGGCGACCGAGCGCAGGGTGTGCACGCGAGCAGTCTGCCAGCGCCCGGTGGGGTTGGCAGGATGTCGATGGACATCGGCAGGACTGCCACTCGGCGGCCGGCCTCGCGGTGGGCACGCTGGAGGCGTGGAACTCACCGACTGGTTCTGGCTCATCGTCCTCGTCGTGCCGCCGCTGCTGGGCCCGCTGACCTGGTTCTTCGGCGCCGACACCCGCGCCTCGGGCGGCTGGAGCAGGGAGGCCTTCATCGACTTCCCCCGCCCCGACGGTCGCCCCGACGTGCCCGCGGACGGGCACGCGCAGCTGCGGCGCTGAGCGGGTCGCGCCCGAGCCCGGTCCCCGCGCCCGCCGGGCGCCGGCGGCCCGGCGCCGGGCGGGGCTCAGGCCACCAGGCCGAGCCGCCGCAGCTCCACGGCCAGGTCGTGCGGGCTGGAGGCCGCCTGCTGGGCGTCCTCCAGCGTCACGACCCCGTCGCGCACCAGCGCCACGAGGTGCTGGTCGAAGGTCTGCATCTGGTAGTAGCCGCCCTCGCGGATGAGGTCGGTGATGTGGTTGGTCTTGTCCGGGTCGGCGATGGCGTCGGCGACCCGGCCGGTGTTGACGCAGACCTCCATGACCACGCACCGGCCCTGGCCGTCGGCGCGGGGCACCAGGCGCTGGCAGACGATGCCGCGCAGCGAGCCGGCCAGCGCGAGCCGGACCTGCTTCTGCTCGTGCGGGGGGAAGAAGTCGATGATGCGCGAGATCGTCTCCGCGGCGTCGATGGTGTGCAGCGTCGACATCACGAAGTGGCCCGTCTCGGCCGCCGACAGCGCCGCCTTCACCGTCTCCTGGTCGCGCATCTCGCCGACGAGGATGACGTCGGGGTCCTGGCGCATCGCCGCGCGCAGGGCGGTCGTGAAGTCGGCGGTGTCCAGCCGCACCTCGCGCTGGCTGATCATCGAGCGGTTGTCGGTGTGCAGGACCTCGATGGGGTCCTCGATCGTCACGATGTGGGACTCGCGCACCGTGTTGATGTGGTCGATCATCCCGGCCAGCGTGGTCGTCTTGCCCGAGCCGGTGGGACCGGTGACCAGCAGCAGGCCGCGGTGCTCCAGCGCCAGCGCCTCGATGACCGGCGGCACGCCGAGGCCGGCCAGCGGCACCGCCTGCGCGGCGACGCGGCGCAGGACCATGCCCACCGAACCGCGCTGGCGGAAGGCGTTGACGCGGAAGCGCCCGGCGCCCCCGGGCAGGCTGTAGGCGAAGTCGGCCTCGTGGGTGCGGGCGAACTCCTCGACGAGGTCGGGGCGCACGATCTCCGCGAGCATGCGCTCGGTGTCCTCCGCGGTCAGCGCCGGCGCCTGCAGCGAGCGCAGCCGCCCGTCGATGCGGATGCGCGGCGGCGAGCCCGCCTTGCAGTGCAGGTCGGAGCCGCGCAGGTCGACGAGCGCGCGCAGGTACGGGGTGATGAGCGGCTCGGCGGGGGCCGCGCGGCGCCCCCCGGCCACCGGGCCGGGCCCCTGCGCCGGCTCGTGTCCCCGCAGCTGGCCACCGTCGGTGATCGTCACCCCTGCGGCATCGGGGTGCGTCCCCTCGACCTTGAGCACCCCTCACCCCGTGGGAGCATGGACGGCGAGCACGGCCCGGAGCGCGAGCGCCGAGGGCACCGCACGAGCAGACAGGAGCAGCCATGAGCAAGCGAGGCCGCAAGCGCCGTTCGCGCAAGGGCAACGCCGCCAACCACGGCAAGCGCCCCAACGCCTGAGCGCGCACCAGGAGCGCACGACGACGAAGGCCCCGGACCAGGCTGGTCCGGGGCCTTCGTCGTCGCGGCCGCCAGGGGGCGCGCTCAGCGGTGCGCGGGTCAGCTCGTGCTGACGCTGACCTCGGTGATCTGCACGAGGATGCGCGCGCGCAGCTGCTCGGGCGCCGACTCGCAGGGGCAGCCCTCGCGGATGGCCCGCTTGAGCTTCTCGTCCTCGGCCAGCTGCGCCAGGCAGCTGACGCACTCCTCCAGGTGCGCCTGCAGCTTGGCGCAGTCCAGCTCCGCCATCTCGCCGTCCAGGTACTCGAACGCGCGCTCGAGCACCTCGCGGCACTGCTCGTCGGACCCGCTCACGACGCCCCCTCCGTCTCGCGCACGGCACCGGACACGCCGCGGTCGACGGCGTAGTCGCGCAGGAGCTCGCGCAGCTGCCGGCGCCCCCGGTGCAGGCGGGACATGACCGTCCCGATGGGGGTGCCCATGATCTCGGCGATCTCCTTGTAGGCGAAGCCCTCGACGTCCGCGAGGTACACCGCCATCCGGAAGTCCTCCGGCACCTGCTGCAGCGCCCGCTTGACGTCGGAGTCCGGCAGGTGGTCCAGCGCCTCGGTCTCGGCCGAGCGCAGCCCCTGCGAGGAGTGCGACTCGGCTCGCGCCAGCTGCCAGTCCTCGATCTCGTCCGAGTGCGACTGCTGGGGTTCGCGCTGCTTCTTGCGGTACGTGTTGATGTACGTGTTCGTCAGGATCCGGTACAGCCACGCCTTGAGGTTCGTCCCCGGGGCGTACTGGTGGAACGCGGCGTAGGCCTTGGCGAAGGCGTCCTGGACGAGGTCCTCCGCGTCGGAGGGGTTGCGCGTCATGCGCAGGGCCGCCGAGTAGAGCTGGTCGAGGAACGGCAGGGCGTCGCGCTCGAAGCGCGCTGCGCGTTCGTCGGCGCTCTCCTCGGAGGGGGCCCGCTGCGTCTGTTCGGTCATCGGGATCGAGCCTAGGCCCTGCGCGGGGTCGGCGCTCGCAGCGCGTCCGCGCGGGGTCCTGCGGTCGTCGCGGCGACCGGGCGGTCCGACGGAGCGGCGGGCGGCCGCCGCGCGTCGCGACTCGGTGCCCGCACCGGGTGCGTGAGCCAGGAGCATGACCACCAGAACGCCACCGCGGCGGTCGCCATTCCGCCGCGCGCCGTCGTCCCGCCCCGTCCCGCCCCGTCCCGCCGGGCGGGCCTCAGGCCCCCAGCAGCTCCCCGGTGCGCAGGTCCACCACGCCCTCCAGCTCCGACGGCGGCACCGGCTCCAGCAGGTCGGGGCGGTGGTTGCGCACGTCGCCGACCTCGCGCGAGACGGGGTGGGCCTCCAGCGCGCCGCCGAGGAAGAGGTCGCGCGGGACGGCGCCGATGAGCGCCCGCACGTCCTCGGCCTCGTCCAGGGACGGGTCCAGCCACGCGTCGCGCAGCTCCCGGGGCACGACCAGCGGCATCCGCTCGTGCAGGCGGTCCAGCCCCGGTTCGGCGGCCGTGGTCACCACGGCGAAGCTCACCAGCCAGCGCGAGGGGTCCTCCGCCGGCTTGGAGGCGTCCTTCCAGAACTCGTAGACGCCCGCCAGCGACAGCGGCGAGCCGTCGGCGGCGCCCACCGCGAACGGCTGCTTGCGCCCGGCGCCCTTCCCGCCGTCGCCGTGCCCGGCGGGGCTCTGCCACTCGTACCAGGCGTCCACCGGCACCAGGCAGCGCCGGGCCAGCGCGGCCCGGGCGAAGGACGGCTTGTCCAGCAGCGACTCGACGCGGGCGTTGACCATCCGCGCCCCGCCCGAGGCGTCCTTGGACCAGCTGGGCACCAGGCCCCAGCGCAGGGCGCGCAGCGAGCGCACGGGCGGGGCGTCGGGGACGTCCTTGGGGAAGCGCTCCAGCACGACCGGCGGGGTGGTCGTCGGCGCGACGTTCGTCGACAGCGTCACCCCCTGCGAGCCGTCGCCGATGGTGTTGTCGTCGACCTCGAACTCCTCGACGAGGTCGTCGACGTCTCGCCGCAGGGCGTAGCGACCGCACATGGGACCACCTTGGCAGCCCCCTGCGACACGCGCCGCCGCGCGCCGCGGGGCGGTCCGCGCACGGCCGCCCCGCGTGTGCGGCGGCGTGCGGCGTGCGGTAGGCAACTCCCATGACTCTGGTGCGACGAGTGGCCCGCCCGATGCTCGCGGCGATCTTCATCAAGACCGGCATCGACCAGGTCCGGCACGCCGGCGACCTGGCCCCGTCCGCCGAACCCCTCGTGCACCGCGTGGCCGGTCCCCTGCACCTGCCCGACGACCCGGTCCTGCTGGTGCGCCTCAACGGCGCCGCGATGGCCGCGGCCGGCGTCCTGTACGCCCTGGGCCGCGCGCCGCGGCTGTCGGCGACGGTGCTCGCGGCGACCGCCGCGCCCAGCGCCTACGTCAACCACCCCTTCTGGACGGAGAAGGACAAGAGCGTGCGCGCAGAGGTCCTGGAGGACTTCCTCACCGACCTCGGCCTGCTCGGCGGCGCGCTGCTGGGCGCCGTGGACACCGCCGGCAAGCCCGGGGCGCTGTGGCGCGGCAAGCGCGCCGGCCGCGACGCCAAGCGGCTGGCCAAGCTCGCCGCCCGCGAGGCCGTGCACGTGGCCGAGAGCGGGCGCAAGGACGTGCAGCTGGCGGCCGCCAAGCTGGGCTGAGCCGTCCGCGGCACCGCGCCGGCGCACGGGGCTGGGAGGATGCTCCGGTGACCCCGACGAGCGATCCGCGCACCGAGCCCGTCCCCCCCTCAGGACCGGGCGCGCCCACCGACGAGCCGCGGCTGTGGCCGGCGCCGACGGCGCGCGGTCCGCTGGAGGCCGTGGTGGTCGTGCCCGGCTCGAAGTCGCTGACCAACCGCTACCTCGTGGTGGCGGCGCTGGCCGAGCGGCCCTCGTTGCTGCGCGAGCCGCTGCGCTCGCGCGACACCCTGCTCATGGCCGACGCGCTGCGCCGGCTGGGCGCGGGCATCACCGAGGGCGCCGAGGGCGCCGAGGGCGTCGGCGCGCACGACTGGGTGGTGCGCCCCGGGCCGGTCACCGGCGGCTCGAGCATCGACTGCGGCCTCGCCGGGACCGTCATGCGCTTCCTGCCGCCGGTCGCCGCCCTGGCCGCCGACCCGGTGCGCTTCGACGGCGACGAGCGCGCCCGCGAGCGCCCCATGGGTGCCGTGCTCGACGCGCTGCGCCAGCTCGGGGCCGTCGTCGAGGACGGCGGCCGCGGCCTGCTGCCCTTCAGCGTCCAGGGCCCGGCCGGCGGGCTGGCGGGCGGGTCGGTGCGCATCGACGCCTCGGCCTCCAGCCAGTTCGTCTCGGCGCTGCTGCTGGTGGGCGCCCGCACCCGCGCCGGCCTGGAGGTCGTCCACGAGGGGCCGCCGATCCCGAGCCTGCCGCACGTGCAGATGACCGTGGAGGTGCTGCGCGACGCCGGCGTCGTCGTCGACGACACCGTCCCCGGGCGCTGGGCGGTGGAGCCCGGCGAGGTCAACGCCCTCGACGTGCAGGTCGAGCCGGACCTGTCCAACGCCGGCCCGTTCCTGGCGGCCGCCGCGGTCGCCGGCGGGCGGGTGCGGGTGCCCGGCTGGCCGCAGTCGACGACGCAGGCCGGCGACCTGCTGCGCGACGTGCTCGACTCCATGGGCGCCGACGTCACCCTCGACCGCGAGGGGCTGCTCGTGGAGGGGACCGGCGAGCTGTACGGCGTCGACCTGGACCTGCACGAGGCCGGCGAGCTGGCCCCCGTCATCACCGCGCTGGCCGCGCTCGCCTCCTCCCCCAGCCGGCTGCGCGGCATCGCGCACCTGCGCGGGCACGAGACCGACCGGCTCAAGGCGCTCGTCACCGAGGTCAACGCCCTGGGCGGGCGCGCCGAGGAGACCGCCGACGGCCTGCTGGTGCACCCGCGGCCGCTGCACGGCGGGGTCTTCCGCACCTACGCCGACCACCGGATGGCCACGGCGGGGGCCGTGCTGGGCCTGAAGGTCGAGGGGGTGCTCGTCGAGGACGTCGAGACCACCCGCAAGACGCTGCCCGACTTCCCCGGCATGTGGGCGGGGATGCTCGCCGGAGCGGGGAGCTGAGCCCGCGGCCCGCGCGCGGGGGCTCCGCGCGCCGCTGGGACGAGGACGACGTCCGGGTCCGGCCCAACCCCCGCGGCTCGCGCCCGCGCACCAAGGAGCGTCCGGCGCACGCCGACGCCGTCGACGCCTTCGTCGTCGCGGTCGACCGGGGCCGCTCGCACTGCCTGGTCGGCGAGGGCACCGGGGACGAGCGCACCGTCGTCGCGATGCGCGCGCGCGAGCTGGGCCGCCAGGGCGTCGTCGTGGGCGACCGCGTCGGCCTCGTCGGGGACGTCTCCGGCACGCCGGACACGCTGGCGCGCATCGTGCGCATCGACGAGCGCCGCACCGCGCTGCGCCGCACCGCCGACGACACCGACCCGATCGAGCGGGTCGTGGTGGCCAACGCCGACCAGCTCGTCGTGGTCACCGCCGTCGCCGACCCCGAACCGCGCTCGCGGCTGGTCGACCGCTGCCTGGTCGCCGCGTACGTGGCGGGCATGCAGCCGCTGCTGTGCCTGACCAAGGGCGACCTGCGCCCGGCGCAGGAGGTCCTGCGGACGTGGGCGCCGCTGGGCCTGGACGCGGTGGTGACCTCCCGCGGGCCCGAGGGCCTGCTGGGGCTGGAGGCCGTGCGCGAGCGGCTGGCCGGGCGCACCAGCGTGCTCGTCGGGCACTCCGGGGTCGGCAAGTCGACGCTGGTCAACGCGCTGGTGCCAGCGGCCGGGCGCGCCACCGGGCACGTCAACGCGGTCACCGGGCGCGGCCGGCACACCTCCACCTCGATGGCGGCGCTCGCCCTGCCCGGCGGCGGCTGGGTCGTGGACACCCCCGGCATCCGCTCCTTCGGCCTGGCCCACGTCGACCCGGAGGCCGTGCTGCGCGCCTTCCCCGACCTCGTGCCGGGGGAGGCGGGCTGCCCGCGCGGCTGCACCCACGACGAGGCGGACTGCGCGCTCGACGCGTGGGTGGAGCAGGGGCGCGCCGGAGCCGCCGGACCGGCGCGGCTGGCCTCGTTCCGCCGCCTGCTGGCGGCCCGGCGGCCCGCGCGCGAGGACCAGGTCCCCGAGGAGCGCTGAGGCCCCGCCCGCCGGCTCAGAGCAGGGTGCTCCAGTAGCTCCAGAACTGCACGCCCGCCATCGCCACGACCGCCGCGAACGTCAGCACGACCAGCAGCAGCCGGAACTCGACGACCGCGCGGGCCGGGCCGCGCAGCGGCCGGGGCACCGGCAGCAGCCCGCGGTCCAGGGCGTCGGCCAGGCTGGTCCAGAACGTCGGCACGACCACGGCCCACACGACCATGCAGTACGGGCACAGGGCGTGGATGGAGTACAGGCTCTGCGCGACGAGCCACCCGACGAAGACCATCCCCAGGGTGATGCCCAGCAGGTACCCGCGCTCGACCCAGCGCGGCAGCCGGGTGCCGGAGACCAGCAGCAGCCCCAGGGTCAGCGAGACGGCGAAGGCCGCGATGCCGATGAGCGGGTTGGGGAAGCCGAAGACGCGCGCCTGCTCGGTGACCATGACGCTGCCGCAGCTGAGGACGGGGTTGATGCTGCAGCTGGGCACGTAGGAGGGGTCCAGCAGCAGCTGGATGCGCTCGACGGTCAGCGTGAAGGCCGCGACGAAGCCGAGGACGCCGCCGACGACGAGCAGCAGCCCGCGCCGGCGCGGCGGGACCGGCAGCGCCGACAGGTGCCGCTCGCCGTCCTCCGCCTCGTACCCGTCGTCGAGGCCGTCGTCGAGGCCGTCGTCGAGGCCGTCGTCGAGGCCGTCGTCGAGGCCGTCGTCGAGGCCGTCGTCGAGGCCGTCCTCGAAGCCGTCCTCGGGCGTGCCGTGCGCCTGCTGCGTGGTCCCGGCCATGCGTGCGTCCTCCGTGCGGTCCGTCCGGCTGCGGTGCGCCGGCGTGCTCCCAGCATCGTCGACGCGCCTGGGTGCCGGCTGGACGGGTCGCAGGTCCCGGTCCGGCGGGGGCGCCGGTGCCGGGCGGTAGGTTCGCCGGGTGCCGACGCCGCAGACCCCCGCTCCGAGCGCCCGTCCCCGCTACGACGACGACCTGCGGCTGGCGCACGTCATCGCCGACCAGGTCGACGGGGTGACGACGGACCGCTTCCGCGCCCAGGACCTCACCGTGGAGACCAAGCCGGACCTCACCCCGGTCAGCGACGCCGACCGCACGGCCGAGGAGCTCATCCGCTCCCAGCTCAGGCGCACCCGCCCCCGCGACGCGGTGCTCGGCGAGGAGTACGGCCTCGTCGGCCACGGGGCGCGGCAGTGGGTCGTGGACCCCATCGACGGGACGAAAAACTTCGTGCGGGGCGTGCCGGTGTGGGCCACGCTCATCGCGCTGCTCGACGACGGCGAGCCGGTGGTCGGCCTGGTCTCGGCACCGGCGCTGGGCCGGCGCTGGTGGGCGGCGACGGGCTCGGGCGCGTGGACCGGCCGCAGCCTGGCCTCGGCCAGCCGCATCTCGGTCAGCGGCGTCTCCGACCTGGCGAGCGCCTCGTTCTCCTACTCCTCCCTGGACGGCTGGGAGCAGACCGGCTCCCTGGACGGCTTCCTCGCCCTGGCGCGCACGGTGTGGCGCACCCGCGGCTTCGGCGACTTCTGGTCGTACATGCTGCTGGCCGAGGGCGCGGTCGACGTCGCCGCCGAGCCGGAGCTGGCGCTGCACGACATGGCCGCGCTGGTGCCGATCGTCGTCGAGGCCGGCGGGCGCTTCACCTCCCGCGCCGGGGTGGACGGCCCGCACGGCGGCAACGCCGTCGTCACCAACGGGCTGCTGCACGAGGCCGTCCTGGAGCACCTGGGTGCGCCTGCGTCCTGAGCAGCCGGCGCCCGCGCCGCTGGACGCGCGCGGGCGCCGGCTGCTCGTCTGGGAGGTCGTGGCGGTCTTCGCCGTCTCGCTGGGCCTGAGCGGTCTCAGCGCGCTGGTCACCTTCGTCGGCAGGCTCACCTCCGGCCGGTCGCTGGCCGCCCAGACGTCGACGGTGCTGGGCAGCTACGCCCCCGACCGGCCCTGGCTGGACCTGGCCTTCCAGCTGGTGCGGATCGTGGAGCTGCTGGCCCCCGTCCTGCTCGTCGGCTACCTGATGGCCCGCGGCGGGCAGTCGCTGCGCACCCTGGGCGTCGACCGCTCGCGCCCGGGCCGCGACGTGCTGGCCGGGCTGGGGCTGGCCGCGGCGATCGGCGGCTGCGGCATCTTCCTGTACCTGGGCTCCGTCGCCGTCGGCGCGAACACCCAGGTGCAGGCGTCGACGCTGTCGGGAGCGTGGTGGACGGTCCCCGTGGCGGTGCTCAACGCCGCCGCGAACGGCGTCCTGGAAGAGGTCCTCGTCGCCGGCTACCTGCTGCACCGGCTGGCGCAGCTGGGCTGGCGCTGGTGGCCCGCGCTGCTGGTGAGCGCCGTGCTGCGCGGGTCCTACCACCTGTACCAGGGGCTGGGCGGGTTCGTCGGCAACGTGGCCATGGGCCTGGTGTTTGGGTGGGTGTACCAGCGCTGGGGCCGCGCGGCGCCGCTCGTCGTCGCGCACACCGCCATCGACGTCGTCGCCTTCGTCGGGTACGCCGCGCTGGTGGGCAGGGTCGGCTGGCTGCCCGGCTGACCGCTCCCCCACCCCGGGGCCTTCCCGGTCAGGGCGCGTGCGCGTGCTGTGACGGCGGTGGGCAGTGCGTGTGGAACGGCCCCCGGCGGGCGCTGCCGGCCTGACGCGCGGGCGGGGCTGACCTAGCGTGGCGCGGGTCCGGAGGACGTCGACGTCCCGTGCTCGATCCCCGAGGAGCTGCCCGCACCGTGTTCGACCTCAGCCACAGCGCCTGGTTCACCGTGGCGGTGGCGCTCGCCGCCGCCGCCCTCGCCGCCCTCGTCGGGGAGGCCGTCGCCCTCGGCGTGCGCCGCCTCGGCCGCCACCACCGGGTCCTGTCCACGCTGGCCCAGCGCGGCCGGCGGCCGCTGGCGGGGTTCCTGGCCACGCTGGCCGCGCGCGCCGCCCTCGGCGTCACCACCGACCCGGCGGGCTGGCGCTCGCCGACGCTGACCGTGCTGGGCCTGCTCGGCGTCGCCTTCGGCGCCTGGCTGGCCGTCGTGGCCGCCAACGTGGTGCAGGACGTGGTGCTGCTGCGCTACCGCATCGACGTGCAGGACAACCGGCGCGCGCGCCAGCGCCGCACCCAGGTGCAGCTGGTCAAGCGCGTGGTCGTCGCGCTCGTCGTCGTCGTGGCGGCCGCCTCGATGCTGCTGACGATCCCCGGTGCGCGCGGTGTCGGCACCAGCGTGCTGGCCTCCGCCGGGCTGCTGTCCGTCGTCGCCGGCCTGGCCGCGCAGACGTCGCTGGCGAACGTGTTCGCGGGGCTGCAGATCGCCTTCACCGACGGCATCCGCGTCGACGACGTGGTCGTCGTCGAGGAGGAGTGGGGCAACATCGAGGACATCACCCTCACCTACGTCGTCGTGCGGTTGTGGGACCAGCGCCGGCTCATCCTGCCCTCGACGTACTTCACCTCCACGCCGTTCGAGAACTGGACGCGCAACTCCGCCGACGTCACCGGATCGGTCGACTTCGACGTGGACTGGACCGTCCCCGTGGACCGGCTGCGCGCGCACGCCGAGCGCTTCGTGGGCGAGCACCCGCTCTGGAACGGCAGGACGTTCGCGCTGCAGGTGACCGACGCGAGGAACTCCTTCGTCTCGTTCCGGGTGCTGGTGAGCGCGAACTCCGGCGGGGAGCTGTTCGACCTGCGCTGCGCGGTGCGCGAGGAGCTCGTCGGCCTGCTGCGCCGCGAGCACCCGGGGGCGCTGCCGCAGGTGCGCCTGACCGACACCCGCCAGGTGCGCCTGCCCCGCCAGGAGGGCGCGCGGGACCGGTCGCCGCGCACCGCGTTCGACGGCGCCGAGGTCGACGGCTCCGCGCACTGACCCCCGCTCCCCCGCGGGTGTGATCCAGCTCTCACCCGTTCGGGGGGTGCCCCCGCCTCAAGGACGGGTGCCGCCCGGGTCGATGGACAGGCACGTGCCCATCGCAACCTTGATCTCTTCCATCGGCCTGCTCGCCGCCGGCATCGGCATCGTCACCGGCGTCCCCCAGATCGTCCGCCTGCTGCGCAGCCCCGACGCCAGCGGCCTGTCGTACTCCTCCGCCGTGCTGGGCATGCTGGGGTGCGGCACCTGGCTCACCTACGGCCTGCTGCTCATGGACCCCGCCCAGCTCGTGGCCAACGTGCCCGGGATCGTGTGCGCCGTCCTGACCGTGGTGCTGGCCGCCCACCGCCTGGGCGCGCGGCTGTCCTCGGCGCTCGTCGCGACGCTCGCCTGGACGCCCGTCGTGGTCGGCGCCCACGTGCTGGGCGGCGCCGAGCTCGTCGGCGTGGTCGCCACCGTCGTCTCGCTGGTGCGGATGCTGCCGCAGGTGCGCACGGTCTTCGGCCGCGAGTCGCTGGCCGGGCTGGCGCCCGCCTCGTTCGTGCTCACCCAGGTGTCCGCGGTGCTGTGGACGGTCTACGGCGTGGCCACCGGCCAGCCCTCGGTGATCGTCTGCTCGGCCGTCTCGGCGGTGCTCTCCGGGATCGTGCTCTCGCGGTGCTGCCCCCCGCAGGCGGTGCTGCGGGCCCTGCACGCCGGCCGCTTCGGCGTCGTCGGCCGGGTCCTCGTGCGCCCCGTCGCGGGCCTCGTCCTCGCCGCCTGACCTCTCCCCCACCCGCTGCGGCGCAACCTCTTCCACCGCCCGCAGCAGCGCGCCGCCGATGCCCGCGCGCTGCTGGTCGGGGGCGACGGCCAGCCGGCCGACGTGCCCGCGCGCACCGTCGACGCGCAGGCGCACCGACCCCACGAGACGGCTCCCGCGCACCGCGACGAGCACGACGCGGGCGGGGTCGGCGATCGCGGCGCGCACCCCGGCGAGGTCCTCCACCAGCGGCGGCAGCAGCGGGTCGCCGTAGCGCTGCGCCTCCGCCACGAAGGCGGCGCGCTGGACGGTGAGCACCTCCCCGGCGTCACCGTCCAGCGCGCGGCGCACCAGCACGCCGGGCGCCGTCGCGGGTGTCAGCGCAGGAACCACTGCCCCGGCTCGGCGAGGGCGTCGGCTGCCTGCGGCCCCCAGGTGCCCGGCGCGTACGGCTGCACCTGCGGCCGGTCGGCGGAGAACCGCTCGATGCACGTCCAGGCCGCGCGCAGGCCCTCGACACCGGTGAACAGCGAGCGGTCGCCGGTGAGCACGTGCTCGATGAGGTGCGCGTACGGCGGTGCCGGCGTGGCCCCGTCGAGCTCGCCCAGCGGCAGGCTCGCGGTGCCCTGGGCCAGACCGCCCTCGACGCCGGGCCTGCGCACGGTCATCGCGACGTCGACGGCCCCGCCCTCCAGCAGCGAGAAGCTGATCGTCGCCGGTCGCACGCCCGCTCCCGCGTACGGGCCGTCGGCGACCTCGCGCAGGACCAGCGTGATGCGCTGCTCGTCGGCGGTCATCTTCTTGCCCGAGCGCAGCAGGAACGGCACGCCGCGCCAGCGGTCGTTGTCGATCCACAGCCGCGCGGCGGCCAGGGTGTCGGTCTGCGAGTCGTCCGGCACGCCGTCGATGTCGCGGTAGCCCTCGAACTGCCCGAGGACGACCTCGTCCGGGTCGAGCTCGCGGAAGTCCTGCAGCGCAGCGTCCCGCGCGGCCTGCAGGGACCCCGGCCCGAGGTCGGCGGGCGGTTCCATCGCGACCGTGGCGGCCATCTGGAACAGGTGCGTGACGATCATGTCGAGGAAGGCGCCGGTCGCGTCGTAGAACGAGGCGCGCTGGGCGACGTCGAGCGTCTCGGCGATGTCGATCTGCACCTGCGCGACGTGCTCGCGGTTCCACACCCCGGCCAGCCACGGGTTCGCGAAGCGCGCGTGGATGACGTCCTGCATCGCCTCGAAGGCCAGGAAGTGGTCGATGCGGAACACCTGCGACTCGTCGAAGACCCGCTGCACCTGCGCGTCGAGCTCCTCGAAGCTGGCCAGCGAGGTGCCGTAGGGCTTCTCGTAGACGACGGTGGCGCCCTCGACGAGGCCGTGGCGCTCGAAGCCCTTCGTCATCGACAGGAACGCCCCCGGCGGCACCGCGAGGTAGTGCACGAGCCGCGCGTCGCCGTCCAGCTCCTCGCGCGCCTGCGCGAGCACGTCGGGCAGCCGACCGGGGTCGCCGTCGTCGAAGCCGCCGCCGGCGAAGAGCAGGTGGTCGGCGAAGTCGTCCCAGGGCCCCTCGGAGGGCTGCGGGCCGAACTCCTCCAGCGCCTCGCGCACGTGGCCGCGGAACTCCTCGTGCGACATCTCCCCGCGGCCGCTGCCCACCAGGCGCCACTGCTGCGGCAGCCGGCCCAGGCGGGCCAGCTCGAAGAAGCTCGGCAGGACGAGTCGGCGCGAGAGGTCTCCCGAGGCGCCGTAGAGGACGAAGATCGTGGGCGCGCTCGCGGACTGCGCTGCCTGCTGCTCACTGGTCACGAGCGGAACGCTATTGCCTGCGGACCGCTGTTGCCTCCGCCACCGGGGTGCGGGCTATGGTGGCGCCGTGACCACCGCTGTCCCCGCCCCGGGGGCTCCCGCCCGCAGCGCCGCCGTGCGCTGCAGCGGCGCGTGGTGGTGGGTGTCGGCGGTCGCCTGACGCTCTCGTGTCCCGGTGGCCGCCTCGTCGAGGAGGCCGCACCCGTGGACGCCCTCGACGGACGGCTCCCCCAGCCCCTCGAGGAGATCCCCGTGAACCCCGACACCCTGATCGCCGACCTGCAGGCGCCCGGCGCCGGCGCCTTCGCGCTGCTGCGCCGCCTCGACCCGCGCACCGGCGTCCCCGGGCCCGTCGAGGTGCTGCGCGGCCCGGTGACGACGGTCGAGCACCTGGCCGACGTCCCGCTGCCGACGGGTGCGCCCGGCGCGGCGGCCGCGCGCGACGCGCTGGCGCTCGTGCCGTTCCGCCAGCTGCGCGAACGCGGCTTCGAGGTGCACGACGACGGCACCCCGCTGCAGGTGCTGCGCGTCGACTCGGCCGTCGACCTGCCGCTGGAGGAGGCGCTGCGGCTGCTGCCGGACGCCGAGGTGCCGCTGCGCGACGTGGCCCCCGACCTCGACGACGCCGCGTACGCCGACGTCGTGCGCCGCATCGTCGCCGACGAGATCGCCCAGGGCACCGGGGCCAACTTCGTCATCCGCCGCGACGTCGACGGGGTGATCGACGGCTTCAGCCCGACCACCGCGCTGAGCCTGTTCCGCCGCCTGCTGGTCGCCGAGCACGGCGCCTACTGGACCTTCGTCGTCCA
The DNA here is from genome assembly GCF_050871885.1 of Kineococcus aridisoli. Taxonomy (NCBI): domain Bacteria; kingdom Bacillati; phylum Actinomycetota; class Actinomycetes; order Kineosporiales; family Kineosporiaceae; genus Kineococcus; species Kineococcus aridisoli. The sequence continues at coordinate 39,896 of NZ_JBJLSF010000034.1, forward strand.
CGTGCCGGGCGAGGACGGCTCCTCGCGCACCCTCGTGGGCGCCAGCCCCGAGGTGCACGTGCGGATGGCGCGCGGGCAGGTCGTCATGAACCCCATCTCCGGCACGTACCGCTACCCCGCCGGCGGCCCGGACGCCGACGGCCTCGTGGAGTTCCTCACCGACCCCAAGGAGGTCGAGGAGCTGTTCATGGTCGTCGACGAGGAGCTGAAGATGATGTGCTCCGTCGGCGACCTCGGCGGCGTGGTGCACGGGCCGTACCTGCGGGAGATGGCCAACCTCGCCCACACCGAGTTCGAGCTGCGCGGGCAGTCCACCCTCGACGCGCGCGACGTGCTGCGCCAGACGATGTTCGCCGCGACGGTCACGGGCAGCCCGCTGCAGAGCGCCTGCCGGGTCATCAAGCGCTTCGAGCCGTCCGGGCGCGGCTACTACGCGGGGGCGCTGGCGCTGCTGGGCCGCGACGGCGAGGGCGCGCAGACGCTGGACTCCCCCATCCTCATCCGCACCGCCGACATCCGCACCGGAGGCGCCGGCGAGGGCGGCGGCGCGGGCGACGGCGCCGCACGGGTGCGCGTCTCCGTCGGCGCCACGCTGGTGCGCGGCTCCTCCCCCGAGGGGGAGGTCGCCGAGACGCACGCGAAGTCCGCCGGCGTGCTGCGCGCCCTGGGGGCGCTGCCGCCGCTGCCGCCGCGCCCGGGCGCCACCGGGCCCGACGGGGCTCCCGCGCGCCGGGTGCCGCTGGCCGCGGACCCGCGCATCGCGACCCTGCTGGCCTCCCGCCGCGACCGGCTGGCCTCCTTCTGGCTGGAACCGCAGGCGCCGGCGCAGGGCGCACCGCTGGGCGAGGCGCTCGTCGTGGACGCCGAGGACACCTTCACCTCGATGCTCGTGCACCTGCTGGCCTCGGCCGGGCTGCGCGCCCGGGTGCTGCGCTACGACGACCCCGGGCTGGACGCGGCGCTGGACGCGCACACGGGCCTGGTCCTGCTGGGTCCCGGCCCGGGCGACCCCGAGGACGCCTCCGACCCCCGCATCGCCCGCCTGCAGGCGCTCGCGGCGCAGCTGGCGCAGGCCGCCCTCGCCGGCGGCAACCCGCTGCTGGGCGTCTGCCTGGGCCACCAGCTGCTGGCCGGGAGGCTGGGGCTGCCGCTGCGCCGCAAGGACGCCCCCCACCAGGGGACCCAGCTGGCGGTCGACCTGTTCGGCACCCGCGCCACCGTCGGCTTCTACAACTCCTTCACCGCCCGCGCCGACGACGCGGCGCTGCAGCGGCTGGCCGCGCAGGGCGTCCAGGTGGCCACCGGTCCCGCCGACGAGGTCGTCGCCGTGCGCGGGCCGGGGGTGGCGGGCATCCAGTTCCACCCCGAGTCGGTGCTGACCCTGGACGGGCCGGCGCTGCTGCGCTCGCTCGTCGAGCCGCTGCTGCGCGGCTGAGCGGGCACCGGGCGGGTGCTCGGGCGGGCGCTGCGCCTCAGCGCCCGCCCGGCGCCACCAGCCCGATCTCGTAGCCGAGCACGACGGCCTGGACGCGGTCGCGCAGCCCCAGCTTGGTGAGGATGCGGCTGACGTGCGTCTTGGTGGTCTGCTCGGCGATGACGAGCTCGGCGGCGATCTCGGCGTTGGACAGCCCCCGCGCGATGCACACCAGGACCTCCCGCTCGCGCGGGGTGAGCTCGGCGACCGCCGCCGGCACCTGCGCGGCCGCGCGGCGGGTGGCCACGAAGTGCTCGATGAGGCGGCGGGTGACGCCGGGGGCCAGCAGCGCGTCCCCGGCGGCCACCGAGCGCACGGCGTCCACGAGCGCCTCCGGGGTGGCGTCCTTGAGCAGGAAGCCGCTGGCACCGGCCTGCAGCGCCTCGAAGACGTAGTCGTCGATGTCGAAGGTCGTCAGCACCAGCACCTTCGGCGCCGGGTCGAGACCGGCCGCGGTGATGCGCCGCGTCGCCTCCAGCCCGTCGACGACGGGCATCCGCACGTCCATGAGGACGACGTCCGGGCGGGTGGCCGTCACCACCTCGACGGCCTGGGCGCCGTCGGCGGCCTGCCCGACGACCTCCAGGTCGCCCTGGGCGGACAGCAGCGCGGAGAAGCCGGCGCGGATCATGGCCTGGTCGTCGACGACGACGGCGCGCACGGGGTGGTGGCCGGGGCGGTGCTGGGCGGGGTGCTCCGGGTGCAGCGCGGTCACGCTGCACCCTCCCACGGCAGCAGCGCGCGCAACAGGAACCCGCCGTCCTCCAGCGGCCCGCTGCTCACCGACCCGCGCAGCAGCGTCGCGCGCTCGCGCACGCCGACGAGGCCGTGCCCGCCGGAGTCGGCGACCCCGCCCGCCCCCTGCGGCGGGGGTCCGTTGCGCACCTCCAGCACGATGCCCGGGTCGGCGCGCAGCACGCTCACCCGCACGTCGGCGCCGGTGGCGTGCCGCACGACGTTGGCCAGGCCCTCCTGCACGATGCGGTGCACGACCAGGCCCACCGACGGCGGCAGGGCCGCGCTGCGCAGCGGCGGGTCCACGTGCAGGTGCACCCGCGAGCCGGCGCGCCGGGCGCCCTCAGCGAGGCCGTCCAGCCCCTCCAGCCCCGGCTGCGGGGCGCGGTCGGCGTCCTCGCCGGAGCCGCGCAGCACCCCCAGCAGGGTCCGCATCTCCGCCAGGGCCGTGCGGGCCTGCGCGGCGATGTCGTCGAACTCCGCCCGCACGCGCGGGTCCAGCTCGCCCAGCCGGTACTGCGCGGTCGTGGCCTGCACGCCGATGACGGACATGCTGTGCGCGACGACGTCGTGCAGCTCGCGGGCGATGCGGTTGCGCTCCTCGACGACGACGCGGCGCTCGGACTCGGCCTGCACGTGGCGGCGGCTGAGGGCCAGCTCCTCGCGCACCCGCCGCCGGGCGCCGACGAGGCTGCCGGCGGCCAGCAGCAGCGCCGAGTTGGAACCGTGGACGACGAGGTCGTTGCAGGCGTCCTCGGAGAAGCCCGTCTGCACCCCCGCCAGGAACACCGTCAGCAGCATGCTGCTCGCCCACGCCGCGATGCCCAGCCGCCACTGCCGGCGCACGCCCAGCAGGGCCAGCAGCAGGGAGAACACGACGATCGTCTGCGGCATCCACGGCCACGGGCCGCTGGTGGGCTCGGCCGCCACGGCGGCCACCACGACACCGGTGACGGCGGAGACGACCGCGACGGACGGGCGGAAGAGCGCGAGGACCAGGGCGGAGCACTGCAGCAGCGCCGCCGCCATCGCCGTGCCCGGGGGCACCCCGTAGACGCCCGCGGTGACGGGGGCGACGACGCTGAAGCAGACGGCGGCCAGCAGCACCAGGGCCCACGGGGAGCCCGCGAAGGCGCGCACGACCCGCCCCGCACCCCGCACCCCGCGGCCCAGCCCCCGCCGCGGGCGCCGGGCGCCCGCCGCGCGGGCACCCGGTGCCGGGTCAGGACGCGGACGGCGCGGGCGCCGGCGCATGGACCGCTCGAGCGGACGACGACGGAGCACGGCTTCCTCCTCTCCAGCGGCGCACCAGCGCGCCTGCGAGCCTGCGCAGCCCCAGCAGCAGCACCGCGAGGGCCAGCCCCGCGGCGGCGACCAGCCAGGGCCGCTCCAGCAGCCCCTCGGCGCGGGAGGCCAGCTGCCCGCCGGCGAGCACGCCGAGGCCGACGAGGACGCTGACCCGCAGCGAGGTCAGCAGGGCGGTCCAGCCGAGGAAGCGGGAGTAGGCCACCCCCGAGGAGCCGGCGGCCAGGAACGCGGGGACCGCACCGACGTCGACGAGCTTGGCCGTCGCGACGAGGGTGCCCAGCCGCTCGCCGGCGCGGCGGGCCAGCCGCTCGCGCCGGTGCGCCGAGAGCCCCAGCCGCGCGGCGGCCGCGGCGGCACGCGGGTGGCGCCCGGCCCGGCGGGCGCAGCGGCCCAGCGCGAACAGCGCGCTGTCGAGCACCACGTCGGTGCCGAAGGCGAGCAGCCACACCAGCAGCAGGGCCGCGTGCCCGGCGCCGACGAGGGTGCCGCCGACGAAGGTCGCGACGGGCCCCTCCAGCACCAGGGCGGGGGCCAGGACGGCGTAGGGCGTCCCGGAGCCCGCCCAGCCCGTCAGCCAGCCCGTCAGCCAGCCCGTCAGCACGTCCACCGCGACCACCTCCCCCTGCGCTGCGCGTGGGGACAGTCCAGCGCAGGGACGGGGACCGCGTCGTCCCCCGGCGGAGCCCTCCCGCGTCACTCCGCGGTAGGGGGTCGGGCGAGGGCGGGAGGGCGGGGACGAGAAAGGCCCGGACCGTGTGGTCCGGGCCCTTCTCGACTGGTAGCGGGGACAGGATTTGAACCTGCGACCTCTGGGTTATGAGCCCAGCGAGCTACCGAGCTGCTCCACCCCGCGTCGTGGGCGCAACGTTACGTCGTCCCCGTGGCTGATGCAAATCGTTTCCCCCGCAAGCGGTGCGGGCTCGGCCGGGCGGCCTGGGCGCGGAGACCGCGGAGGGCAGGAGGGGGGACGACGAAGGCCCGGACCGTGTGGTCC